>CAYNFW010000009.1:0-15780 GCA_964396805.1 uncultured Candidatus Saccharibacteria bacterium
TGTATCGTCATTTCCTCATTCTAGAGGAAACCGCCATATGTGTGTGCACATTACCTAAATCATTTGACATTCATATTGTAATTATTACATCTTTCTCCCAATCGCCTTTTTTGCGGCCGCGAGAATGTGCGACTCGCCCATGCCATAGTGCTCGAGGAGTTCCACAGGTGTGCCGGATTGACCGAATTGGTCGTGAACACCGATAAATTCGATGGGCGTCGGAAACGACTCCGCGAGGCACTCGGCCACGGCACCACCAAGACCACCTTTGATCTGATGTTCCTCGATGGTCACTATAGCGCCACATTCTTTTGCCGATGCCGTAACAGCCTCCACGTCAAGTGGCTTGATTGTCGCGATATTTAAAACTTTTGCAGAGATACCTTCTTTTTTGAGCGACTCGGCGACTTTCAATGCACGATGTACCAGTGCGCCGGTAGCGATAAGTCCGACGTCGGCTTTGTCACCGATACTACCATAGTAGAGTTGCGCCTTGCCAACTTCAAACGGCGTGTCTTCAGTGGTAATGATTGGCGATTTCTCGCGCGAGAGACGAATATAGACCGGGGTTTTCGAGTCGACACATGCCAGAGTTGCTTTGCGCGCCTCAATAGCATCGCATGGCACGATGACCGTCATTCTCGGCATCACGCGCATAAGTGCGATGTCCTCGATAGCCTGGTGAGTACCGCCGTCCGGTCCGACAGAAACGCCTGCGTGCGAACCGGCAATAATGACCACGCGGTTGTTGTAGGCGATAGTCGTACGGATCTGCTCCCAGTTTCGACCGGGAGAAAACATTGCGTAGCTGGAGATGAACGGGATCTTACCCATTGCCGCGAGACCGGATGCAGTCGATGCTAAATTTTGCTCGGCAATGCCAACTTCAATGAACCGCTCAGGAAACTTTTTCTGAAATGCGTCCATGCGTGTTGACTCGGTCAAGTCGGCGCAGAGTCCGACCACCTGTGGATCTTTGTCACCGGCCAAAACCAAACCATCGCCAAAACCTTTTCGTATCGGTACTTGCTCGACATCCTTGTCCCAGAGCTTCGGATTCAGTTTTTGTGATTCGTTGAGCATAATTTTATATTCCATGTGTAAACGCAAACATAAGCATGAGTAATCCGCCTAAAAAGAAAACTGTTATTGTAATAAAAGTAATTCCAACAATCCTGAGAGATGAGGAATTTTTATTTGGAGATATTTTATCATGAAAATAAGAAAAGAAAGTCACGAATAATAATATAGCAATTGCTATCCATATTAAAGAATAATCATGAAAAGAATTTATTATTGGTTTTAGGAAAGTCATGGTGTTTTATTCGTGTTCGCTGGTTATCTGTCCTCCTAGTGTTCGTAACTCTCGCAATGCAATCTCCGCTTGTTCTTTTGCAGGTGGTTCACCGGGGATTTCCGTACCGGGAGGATTACCATGCCATTTGTAGTCGCGCTCCATGAAGGACACTCCCTTGCCGGGAATGGTTCGTGCCACAATCATACTCGGTGCGTCGAAGACCGCCTGCGCACGACCGACAGCGGCGATAATTTCAGAAAAGTTATGCCCGTCAATCTCCTCCACGTGCCAGCCAAAACTTTCGAATTTGTGCGTGACCGAGTTGAGTGGCATGACGTCCTCGGTGTACCCGTCGATTTGGATATTGTTGCGGTCAACTATTGCAATGAGATTGCCAAGTTTTTCCTTTGATGCGAGCATCGCCGCCTCCCAGTTTTGGCCTTCGTCAAGTTCGCCGTCGCCCATGAGACAATAGAAAAATCTGCCAGATGTTTTGCCACGATCCATTCTGTCGCCGAGTGCCATGCCGACTGCCTGCGAAAGCCCCGCGCCAAGCGGTCCGGAACTGGTTTCGAGCATCGGTAGAAAGTCGCGGTGCGGATGACCTTGCAAACGCGAGTTAAATTTACGCAGAGTCAGAAGTTCGTCTACCGGGAAATAACCGACATATGCCATAGTAGCGTACAACACCGGACAGATGTGACCATTGGATAAAATGACTCGATCGCGCCCCGGCCACTCCGGTGTTTTCGGATCGTGTTTGATAATATGAAAATAGAGCGCGGTAAAAATATCCGCCATGCCGAGTGGTCCGGCCGAATGCCCCGACCCGGCCGCCACGAGCATTTCGATGATGGAGACGCGGATATCCCGTGCCATCGTGGTCATCATCTGTATTTTTTCGTCTGTGAGATTGTTTATCATAAAAATGAACAAATTTGAAAATCGAAAAACTCAAAGAAAAATCTAAATAGAAATTACATTGATGATATATCTCCAAAAACTCCCCTTGGGTTGTCTGCATCGAGAATTGTTGAGCCGACGATGAGTTTCGAAGCACCTGCATCAACAAGCTCTCGTGCCGTGTCCCCTGTCACACCGATATCAATAGCAATTATACGTTCCGGAAACATTTCGTGCAATGTTTTTATTTTTTCTATCGCAATATTTTCAAGCATGATACCGTGAAATCCGATCTTGTCGCTACCCATCACTTGTATAAAATCAACCTGGTCTGCAAACGGTGTGATGAGTGCGATGTCCGTCGATGGTTTGAGCGCCACACCAACCGCAACCGAATACTCACGACACATGTCGATGATTTTTTGAAAATGTTCCGTCGCTTCGATGTGGGTGATAACACTGACCGCACCGGTGTGAATCCAGTCGAGGAGAACTTCTTCAGGATTTTGAACCATCAGGTGCAACTCGATGTCGACATCCTCCCACTCCGGCCAGCCCGTGTCTTCTTTTTTCAGTTGTTCAAAATATTCCGTATCCTGTCCGTTGTATGGCCACGTTTTCACTGGCGCAAAAACTCCATCCGCAATATCCACTTGGACAAGTTTTGCAAAACCAGCAACTCTCGCGATTTCTTCTTCAAGCTGTATTTTATTTTTTGGAATAATGGCGGGAAGGACGTGGGTCATAATTATTCTGTTTTTAAAATCTCTTCGATTTTTGCAATTTTCTTCAAGCGTCGCACATGTCGTGCCTCGCCGGAAAATTTCGTGCCAAGCCAGAGGTCGACGGCTTGTGTCGCTTCGTGCGTAGTGAGAAACCGCGCACCAAAGGAAAGCATGTTCGCACCGTCATCCTGGCGCGAGGTCGTGAGCGTGTGTTTATTGCCTCCGTAGAACACCGCACACCGCACGCCGGGAAATCGGTTTGCCACAATCGCCTCGCCCTGACCATTACCGCCAAGCACCACTCCGAACACATCCAGGTCGTGAGACTTTTCGGATACATAGTGCGCCGCGCGAGAAATGTAGTCAGGGTAGTCGTCCGCCGGGTCGTACGTCTCCGGTCCGCAGTCATACACATGATGACCGCTCTGCGACAAGTGCTCGATGAGCGCCCGTTTCATTTCAAACCCCGCATGATCTGAGGCAATGTAGATGATCATATTTTATAAATAACTTGCTATCTTCACCACATGCTCAATCAACGAATGAGTGTACCCCATTTCGTTGTCGTACCATGCCATGATTTTGACCAAGTTGCCGTCCACCACACGAGTCAAACCGAGGTCGGCAATGGATGCGTACGGCGAGCCGAGAATGTCGGAGGAGACGATTGGATCTTCGGTCACTGAGAACACTTTACTCCACCTCTCCTCACCTGCGGCTTTTTTCAAAATTTGGTTGACTTCGTCGCGCGTTGTCGGTCGAGATGCGATGAATGTCACGTCCACTATTGAGCCAGCAATCACTGGCACGCGGATGGAGATACCGTCGAACTTTCCTTCAAGATCTGGTATGGCTTTGGTCACCGCAATGGCTGCACCGGTTGAGGTTGGCACAATGTTTTGCGCAGCTGCGCGACCCTCCTTAAAATCCTTACCCGACGGCCCATCAACGAGTGACTGACTGGCGGTGTATCCGTGCACAGTATTTAGTATCGCTTTTTCGATGCCGAGCGTTTCTTTCAAAATCTGTATCACTGGACTGCCGGCGTTCGTGGTGCACGATGCGTTCGAAGTCACGTTGCAGGTAGCCAGTTTGTCATCGTTGATACCGATGAGAATGGTGCCTTCGTCTGCGGCACTGGCGTTATCTTTTGCCGGCGCGGTGATGACTACTTTTTTGGCACCCGCGGTCACATGTGCTCGAGCTTTTTCGAATGAGGTGAAGAAACCGGTTGATTCCACCACTACATCAATGCCGAGATCTTTCCATGGCAGGTTGGCGGGATCTTTCTCAGACAGAAACTGAATTTCTGCGCCGTCGACCATAATTTTTTTCTTGTCTTCCGACGTCGTGACCGATTTGAATTTCTGCCCATAGGCCGTGTCGTATTTCAACAAGTAGGCGATGTTGTCGATATTGCCGAGGTCGTTTATCGCCACTACGTCAATATCCTGCTCCGGTCGCAAGTGCGCAATCCTAAAAAATGCCCGCCCGATTCTCCCCCCGCCGTTTATGGCAACTTTGATTTTTGTCATTGTGAAAATTTTGATTAACTTGTATACTTTTAAGTATACCAAAGAAAAAGGCGACGCAACACATGCATCGCCCGACTATTTCCACTATAGAGACAGGGACTTTTTGTATCTTTCCAGCTGTTCGTGCCAAGCCCAAAACAGGTTTGGTTGGACCGATTCGACCACCATTAGTCTAGAGTTGTAGGACGAAAATGGTTCTGGCTTGAATATTTTAGTACTATGAGCCAGATCCAATATGGTTTGATTTGTTTTAGCAAACTCAATGA
Organism: uncultured Candidatus Saccharibacteria bacterium; assembly: GCA_964396805.1. Lineage (GTDB taxonomy): Bacteria > Patescibacteriota > Minisyncoccia > Phycocordibacterales > DATDWN01 > CAYNFW01. The sequence continues at coordinate 4,727 of CAYNFW010000009.1, forward strand.
ACAATTCACTCATTATCATGTCTTAATTCCATCTTTCAAGACTCCTTCTAGCAATGGACATTACACTTTACAGAATAAAATACAAGTTTAAAACTCCTTTGTTTCGCCGATCGAGATGACGACAAAGTTGATGCCATGTTCGGGTAGGATTTTCTTCGGAGCGAAGTGTCCGAGTTCGATGTTGGCGAGCACCGCGTCGTGCACCGGAAAAGCCACGCGAGGTTTGACGACAAGCGCATATCGAATTGCCTCGCTGATTTTCATCCATGGACCGGCAACCGGCAATGCGAGCACATCGACAGGTCGTTCGGGATCAAAAAAAGCATCGCCGGGATAGAAAAGTTTGCCGTCGATAAAATAGCCGGTGTTTTCCACAAGACCGAGTTTTTCAAAAATTTCGGCATGCTCCGTGCCAAGGCCTTCTATCATCACACCTTTGACGTCTTGTGTGTCACCGTCAGAGACATTGTTGTACGCAATTCCCTCTTTTTCCAAAATTTTGCCGACGGCAGTGTTGGTGATAACTATTGCGTTTGGGTTATTGGCGAGCACTTCCTTGAGCGACTCGACATGCAAGTTATCGGCATGTTCGTGTGTAATCAAAACCGCGTCGAGATCGCGAGCTTCGTTCTGCATCGTCGAAAAACTTCCCGGGTCGGTCAGGAAACGCACGCCACAGGTATCGATAAGCAAACAACAATGTCCATATTTTGTGATTTTCATACGCTGATTTTACTCTAGTAATAATGAACAACCGCTGAAAGCGAGCAGAGACCACCGACTAACTCGTCCGCTTATCGTGCAAAAGCATATCGACAGCGTGTTGCATCGAACCAGCCTCCGTCACCTCTCCACCATTGACGAAGAAAATACTGTCGGCGTTTTCGATGGTATTGAGACGATGAGCGATGATGACTTTCGTGGTAGTCGGTGGCAATTTTTCGATAATGTCCTCGAGCAGTTGTTCCGTTACTGTGTCGATGTTTGCCGTAGCTTCATCGAGAATCAAAATATCCGGATTGCGAAGCGTGGCGCGAATAAAAGCGATGAGTTGTTTCTGCCCGAGTGAAATAGCCTCGCCGGACGACACCACACGAGTGTCCAAACCGCTAGAAAATCGCGATAGGAGTTCTGTCAGATTAGCGCGTTTCAATACCTCGACAAGCTCCTCGTCAGTGTGTTTCTGAAATTCTTCGTTACCATACAAAATATTTTCACGCACCGTACCACTAAAAAGAAACGGCTCTTGCAAAATAAAACCGATTTTTTTGACCCGCTCTGCAGGACCATACGTCCGAATATCTTTTCCTTCTAAGAAAACTGTGCCTTGAGTCGGATCGTACAAACGCGCCATAAGCGAAGCCGTGGTTGTCTTACCACCACCGGTCGGACCGACGAGGGCGTACGTTTTGCCCCGCTTAAGTGATAGATTTACATGTTTCAGTACATCCTTGCCTTCGAGATATGCGAAGAAAACATTTTTGAATTCCATCACGGCGGAAGGTACGGTCGGCACAGCGCTCTCGTCCGAAACCGCAGGTAGAACCGTCATAGTAGTCACATTTGACTCGAGTGCGAGCACCTCGGAAATGCGGTCAAGACCGGCCAAGGCAAGTTGGAGCGACGGCCACACAGATGCCAGTTGTCTGAGCGGCATATAGAAGTTGTTAACATACAAAAGAAAACCGATAAGCAGGCCGACCGTAAAATGTCCGGTGGAGATGAAATAAATTCCAAAAGCCAGCACGGCGAGCTGGGCGAGTGACGATGCGAGAACATACAGCGGGTTAAAAATGTTGCTTGCCACGCCTGCCGACACGGAAGCTATGTAGTTCGTCTCGTTCACTTCCTTGAACTTGTTGCGGAAATAATCGAGGCGGTTGAACGCCACAATGACTTTGAAGTTGTTAATACTCTCCTGAATCTCGCCGGACATCCCACCAAGTGTGCGAAGACTTTTCAAACTGGTGCGTTTGATCCATGGTGATAAAAATTGAGTGATAATGAGCGCAATGACCGCCGGAAAGAGCGCAATGGCACCGAGTTTTAAATCGATGACCAAAAGAAATACCCCGGTGCCGACGATAAGCATGATATTGCTCACAAACTGCATCAAGGCTTGCGAAAAAAATTGGTTCAACTTGTCGGTGTCGTTGTTAATACGCGAAATGAGATCACCCGCTTTGTTCTGGCTGAAAAATGCTACCGGCAATTCCTGGAGTTTATTAAAAATTTTATTTCGCAAATTGAACAACAGTCGTCTGCCCACGCCACCCATGGCTTTGACCTGGATATAACTAGCGATAAGCCCGGCCATAAAAACCAAAAACAGCCAGATCGAAAAGACTTCAACGCCGTGAAAATTTTTGGCAGTAACGTACACGTCGATGATGTGTGCAATAATAATCGGCACCACAAGGGTCGAGCCGGCGTTGATAATAATGGCGCCGATAGCAAGAGACACTGCTCCACCTTCCTCACGCATCAGAGGCACAAGACGTTTCCAGGCCGTCGACAGAACGCCCTTATTTTTTTCCTTTTCAATATCAGTTTTTGTGAGTGAATAGTTAATCATATTTTTTTCTTATGCATCGCTCGCAGTTTCGTACTGGTTGGTGCTTTTTTGCGACTCCCATATTTGCACGTATTCGGGAGACGTGCGCATGAGATCTTGATGCGTCCCGACGCCGAGCAATTCACCTTCCATGAGTAAGACGATCTGGTCATACTGTTCGATGGACGAGATTTTCTGCGTGACCGATACGAGCGTCAGGTCGGGATAATTTGCGGCGAGGTTGCGCAAAATTTTCCGTTCGGTGTTGGCGTCGACGCGCGCGGTGAAATCGTCCAGAAGAAGCACACGTGGGTTTAGTGCCAGGGCACGAGCGAGCATGATACGTTGTTTTTGCCCACCGGAGAGTGATGTTCCGCGTTCAGAAACGATAGTGTCGAGCTTCTGAGGCAGAGCACCGATGAAATCCCAGAGCTCGGCGGTTTCAATGGCCTTCTGAATGTCCCCGTCCTTGACCGTGTTGCTGAAAGCGATATTTTCTCGCAATGTCAGGTTGAACATGACACTGTCCTGGAAGACAAACCCCACTTGGCTGTGCAAACTTTCCTTGTCGTAGTCATTTATATTTTTTCCATCATAGAAAATTTCACCGGACGACGGTTCGAGTAGCCCGGTCATGACATACAAGAGTTGTGTCTTACCCGCAGCCGTCGGACCGATAATGGCTGTCTTACTGCCGGCACGTATGTTAAAAGAAATATCTTTCAATGCACTTTTTTCACCAAACATAACCGACACATGTTTCACCTCGATGTCTCCACGAAGTAATGCTTTGACACCACCGGTTTTTTTCTCCACTGGCGCATTGAGCACCTGCAAAATACGACCATATGATGCCTGCGCCTGAGCGATGACATTACTCATAAAACCGATTATCATGATTGGAAAAATAAGAATGGCAAGATAGCTGTTAAAAGCGGTGAAATTGCCGAGTGACATGGTGCCTTGAATGACAAAATGCCCACCGAGAAGCACGATGGCAAGCATGGCGATGTTTGTGAAAAAAGTGATGACGGGAATAAGACCGGCAAAAAGCGCCAAAATTTCCAAACTGATGCGCTTGGCTTCCGCATTGGCATCGAGAAACTTGACGTATTCGGCATCGTGCGAATTAAGAAGTCGGATGAGCGCCGAACCGAGAATACTTTCGCTGATAACTTTGTTTAGCCAGTCAATGGCCTCTTGGGACTTGACGAACAGTTTGCGCACCTGCATGAGTACAAAATAAAAAGTGCCACCGATGATAGGAATAACCGCAAGCACCGTCAGTCCGAGTTTCCAGTCGATATACACAAGAAGCACCGACACCGCCACAATTAACACAACGGACGAAATAATGGACGATACCGCAGTGGACACGAACACCTTAACTGCATCAACATCCGATGTCAGGTTGGTCAGAAGTTTTGCCGGTGTAGCACGTTCGATGTAGGCAAATGGCTGGACGGAAATTTTGCCAGCGATGTCGTTGCGCATGTCCCGTGCCACTCGCTCCGAGGCATACACTTGTACGACGTTTTGGGCGTAGGTAAAAATAAAAATGAGACCGGCCACAATGGAAAATTCAACGAGTAAAGCATTCATGTTGAAGTGCCCGCTCGCGTACGTGTCGATGGCCGCCGATATAATTTTCGGCACAACGACAGTCAACCCACTGGCAATAATGGTCAGCACGACAAGCGCACTAATCATGCTTGCGTATCGTCGCAACAAGCCGAATAGACTCTCCGGTGGAATGTTAACACCAGCCTCAGTGATAATGGCATCATTTGCGCAACTGTTTTGATTTTTTTGCTCTTTTTCCGCAGAAAGTGACATTTTCCTAGTATACTGCACTTTACTGAAAATTTCACTATTTTTATTTCCGTTTTGATTTCCAGGCTTCGATTTTTTTATGGTCGCCGGAGAGAAGCACTTTCGGCACGCGATATTTTTTGCCTTTGTGTTCGATGATTTCCGGACGAGTATACACGTCATGCGAAGCGGTTTGCGCGCCACTGCGCGATTCCTCGAGCGAGTTGAAGTTACCGAGCACGCCCTCCACTTGACGCGAAATGCAGTCAAGCACAACCATCGCCGGTAATTCCCCACCCGTCAGTACATACGGCCCGACAGAAATATCTTCCAATCCGAATCTCGTTTTGAATACCTTTTTTACCCGTGAGTCGATGCCTTCGTATCGCCCGCAAATGAGAATGATGTCCGTGAATTTCTGCGCCATTTTTTTTGCATATTCCGTATCAAACTGTTTACCACCGGGACTAAACCAGACGATTTTAGTTTTTGATTTTAGTTTCTTTTTTTTATCTCGAACTTCAATCGTTTTCAACACCTTTTCCACCGCTTTAATGACCGGCTCGGCTTGTATGACCATGCCCGGTCCACCCGAGTACGGCTTCTGGTCGATGTGTCGAAATTTGTTGTCGGAAAAATCCCGCGGATTATAAAACGCGATTTTGATTTTTTTATCTTCTATGGCACGCGAAATAATCGACTCGCCAATATACGACTCGAACGCCTGTGGAAACAATGTGATAATATAAAAATTCATTTTTGACAATCAAAAAACCGTGGTCTTTACTATACCATGGTTTTTTTATTTTTTCAACTAAATCTTCAAATCTGCCATTGCTTCGTCGACGGTCTTTGTTGCCGACTGTTTGGCGACATCTTTTATACCGCCGACCGGCTCGTTGATTTTGAGGTTCACTCGAGCGTTATTTTTCATGCCGACGACGCGGAGCAGAGTGCGAATGGCCTTGGCAGTGTTTCCCTCGCGACCGATAATTTTGCCCATGTCGGCTTGGTTTACATCGAGCGTCATAAGCACGCCCATTTCGTCGACTGTGCGAGTAATCTTGACATCCTGCGGAAATTCTACGAGCGCTTTGATGACATATTCCAAAAATTGTGCATCTGTTTCCATATCATTCATTCTTAAAATAATAATCTGCAACCAAATCTACACCATAATTATAGCGAGGATCGAAACCTGAGTCAATGCGACACAAAATGAGATTAGGCCGTCGCTTCAACCGGCTCTGCAGGAGTTTCTACGACTGGTTCCGGAGCTTCTTGAACAGGAGCGGCCTCGACAGGCGTTGCTTGTGCAGTCGCTTCAACATCCTCTTTTGCAATAGGTTTCTTTTTTGGAAGTGCGTTGATTTTTTTGCCGGTAATGACTTTCTGAGTCACGAGTAAGTTGTGCACAGTGTCGGACACTTGTGCACCCTGGCCGATCCAATATGTAATGCGATCGTTTTTGAATTCCGCCTTCTCGCTTGCTCGCGCATCAAAACTGCCGAGAATTTCTTGGAAACGTCCGCTCTTTGTGGAATTTTTCGAGTCCGTCAAAACCAGTCGAAAGACCGGCTGATGCACTCGTCCCACTCGTTGTAATCGTATTTTTAACATGTGCGCATCATAGCAGAAAGGTTAGATTTTGGCAATACGTTTCTCAAGCTCTGCAATTTCATCACGCAAAAGCGCTGCCGTTTCGAAGTCGAGAATTTTCACCGCGGCGTTCATTTGTTTTTCTTTCTGAGTAATCAGTTTCTTCGGATCTTTTACAAACATTTTTTGATCAAACTGCACGAGCGTGTCCACCGTTTTTTGATGTTCACTTTTCATCTGGTCGGTAATATCCTGGATTTTCTTAATAATAGTCTTCGGCGTAATACCGTGCTTTTTGTTGTACGCCACTTGTATCTCCCGACGACGACTTGTCTCGTCCATAGCTCGTCGCATCGAACCGGTCACCGTGTCAGCATACAAAATCACTCGTCCGAGCATGTTGCGCGCGGCACGACCGATGATTTGAATGAGTGATGTATCCGAGCGCAAAAAACCTTCCTTGTCCGCATCGAGAATTCCGATCAAGGTCACCTCGGGCAAGTCCAGTCCTTCGCGGAGCAAGTTCACACCGACGAGCACGTCAAACTTCCCGCGGCGAAACTCGGTTAGTATTTCAATGCGTTCGATGGTTTTAATATCGCTATGCAAGTACTCCGCTTTGATACCTTTTTCTTTCAGGTATTCTGACAGATCTTCAGCCATTTTTTTGGTCAATGTGGTCGCGATGACTCGCCCGCCGGCCTTGATATCTTTCTGTGCCTCAGCGATAAAATCAAAAATTTGGCCTTTGTATGTTCCCTTCTCCACCACCGGTCGCACCTCAACTTCCGGGTCGACAAGGCCCGTCGGACGAATCACCTGCTCCACAATCTGTCCTCCGGCCTCCACAGTGCTGTGTTCTCGCTCATAGTTAGAAGGCGTAGCACTCGTATATATAGTCTGTCCGATACGTTGCTCGAACTCGGCAAATTTGAGCGGACGGTTGTCCCGTGCGGACGGTAATCGAAATCCAAACTCGATGAGCGTGTCCTTGCGGGCTTTATCGCCGGCATACATACCGCCAATTTGCGGAACCGACACATGCGACTCGTCGATGATTGTGAGAAAGTCCGGCGTGCCATCCGCCTTGTGCGGAAAATATGAGAGCAAGGTATCAGGCGCCTCGCCGGGCATTTTTCCGGAAAAATGTCGTGAATAGTTTTCGATACCACTGCAATATCCAATCTCGCGAATCATAGCCAGGTCGTATGTTGTGCGACGCTTGAGGCGTTCGGTTTCAAGCAACTTCCCTTCGGCCTCGAACTTTTTCAGCTGTTCGGCAAGCTCGGCCTTGATGGTTGTAAAAGCTTTCGCACTCGCTTCGGGCGATGAGATGAAATGCTTTGCAGGAAAAAGAAAAAATATGTCAACAGGTTCGATAATAGCGCGAGTGATTGCGTCGATTTTCAAAATGTCGGCGACTTTTCCGTCCTGAATTTCAATCCGATATAAGACCTTCTCCGACACTGGCATGATTTCAATCATATTGCCAATAGCACGAAACATCCCGGGTTCGAGGTCGGCTGTGGTGCGTTCGAAGTGAATACTGATAAGTTTGCGCACGAACTCGGCGCGCGAAATCTCCGCACCGCGCGCAATTTTCAAATTCACTTTTTCATATTCAACCGGCGAGCCGAGTCCGTAAATACAGGACACCGACGCCACGATGATAACATCTTTGCGCGTGAGTAAAGCTTGGGTCGAGGCGTGTCGCAGGCGCTCGATCTCTTCGTTAATCATCGCTTCCTTCTCTATATATGTATCAGTCACCGGCATGTATGCCTCGGGCTGGTAGTAGTCGTAGTACGAAACAAAGTAATGCACGGCGTTTTCCGGGAAGAATTCCTTGTACTCCTGAGCGAGCTGTGCGGCAAGGGTTTTGTTGTGGGCGATGACAAGCGTCGGCTTCTGCACCGCCTGGATGACGTTTGCCACGGTAAACGTTTTTCCCGAACCGGTCACACCTAAAAGGGTCTGATGTTTCAGACCTTTTTTAACACCATCAACAAGTTTTTCAATCGCTTGTGGTTGGTCTCCCGCCGGCTCGAATTCACGTTTAATCTTGAATGGCATGAGAGTAATATAACACAAATTTTGACAATAAAAAAGCCCCCTTGCTCAAGTCGTTAAACTGTAAAGCAGAGGGCATCTGGGTAATTCGCAAATTGTTGAGTAAAAACGGGATCGTGGCTCCCAGATCAGCCATCATCGCGTTTCTTGATAAAGGGAGCAGCTCTGCTAGCTAAAGCATAGCTGGTACCTCTGAGTTAAAGTTAACATAGGTTTCATAAAAGTGCAATGAAGGTCAAGTGAGTTATCCACAGGTACATAAAAAAGCCGCCAACCCGAAATTTTGGGAGGCGGCTGAGCACGAGGAAACCGGGGAACCTGCCGGCACAATTCTCTGGTTAACGTACTCGAAAAACCCCTGGTTATAAGTTATTATATCACGACAAAGAAAAATATTAAAAGGGAAACTTACGCAAACCCTGGGAAGAAGTCGGAGCGGATGTGCGAACGTTTGACACCCATACTCACGAGCATTGTTTCAAAAGCAGTAACCATACCATGCGGACCGGAGATATAGTAGACGCGTTCGGCATAGTCGGGAACATATTTCAAAATCATATTTTTATCCACAAAACCTTTTTCTCCGGGCCAACCTTGCGGTACATTTGCCAAGTCTGACAAGGCATACACTGTGCGCACACCAATTTCACTAGAAGCTCTGTTAAAAATATCTTGATAGGCAATATCGGCCGAAGTTTTGTTGGAATAAAAATGGACAACATCTCTCTTTTCTTTCTGGTCAAGCAAATACTGCGTCATACTTCTGAAAGGCGTCACGCCAATACCGCCGGCAATCCACACAAGTTTTTTATTTGAATCTTCCGGTAGAGTAAAATTTCCGGCAAGCGACGACGCGACGACCACACTGTCTGTGGGAAGCGCGAGCAAAGCTTTTTTGAAACTACTTGGCTTGACCGGAGTGGTGCGAATGCCGATTTTTATATCGCGCTCGGTTGGTGACGAAGCAATGGTAAAATATCGTCGGTTTCCGCGACTGTCAGAGCCGGCGTGGTCAAGCGTCCATTCGAGATACTGTCCCGGCCTGAAATACAAGCCGACGTTTTTGCCGTCAGCGCGAGCAAACGTGAATTCGTAGGTATTATCCGCCAGTTGTTTTTTCTCGCGCAATCTTAAAATCAGTTTTTGTTTTGGACTGAAAATATATGAAAAAATATTGCCGACGACCAGCGCCATTTCAGGTGTTGAAGCAAATGAGCCGAAATGAAGCTGTGAACCGAAAATCAGACCTGTCAGCGCACCGTACGTCACTTGCGACCACACAGCCGGCGGAGTAGTTTGTGGCTCGGTCAGCATTATGGTGCCGAAGAAAATAATCGACCAGGAGAAAAGCACCGGTACGAGAACAGCGGATAGGCTCATGCCGTTTATCATCATACCAACGACAGCAATCGTCACAACTGCCGGGATAAGGAAACTAAAGAAAAGCGTAAAGCGACGCAGTTTTCGCAGAACAAGAAATCCCAGAACGACCGTTGGTAGAAACATCACCGGAGTCGCTATCCACCAAATCGCTACACCGCTTCCTGCCAAACCGACAAGCACCAGGGCAATGGCAACCGGGTTAAAGATGTGTTTTTTGTTCATTGCAAATAAAAACTTGGAAGACATCGTCAGTGCGCCGACAAACACAAATATCCATAGATCAGAAAAAACGGCAATCGGCGCAAGAATGAAAAACAAAATAAACGCGGAGATAAAATTTGACTCAACGTTTGTCGGCGCACCAAACAGTTTTGCCAGACCAAAGTTCACCACAAAACACGTGATGACAGATGTGACCAATCCGAGCGAGAGTGCTACCCAACCGACTGAAGGCAGAAGCAACCCAAAACCACACAGTGCGATTGCGATGACTGCCAGTGTCGCCAAACCGTATAGCACGAGGCGATACATCGTTATGTTATTGAGAAATTTGTCGATGAAATTCATATCTTTATTATACAGTAAACAACTCTGCGGGAAAGTTTGGGGGCGATGTGACTGAGTGGTCGGCGTGTAGGATGAGAAATTGAAAATCGAAATGTGGTGTGAGTGTGTCAGGTGAAACAAAAAAGAGTGCGGTGGTCAAAATATCGGCGAGGAGCGTCGTGTCTGCGATGACCCACACGGCCAGAATGTGCTCGGGCGAGGAGAGTGTTCTCGGGTTTATGATGTGATGAAGCGTGCCATGTGTGCCGTTGTGCGTCACTGGCCATCTGCGTCGATTCCCGGCAGAACCGCACAGGCTTTGGTTTGCAATAGTGGCCACACCGATAACTTCGTCGGTCTGTTCCGGATTTTCCAAACCAACGCGTAAGAACACGCTCTCAACCCCCGCGCCGACAACGCTCCGGTGTCGCATATCCCCACCCGCATCAACGCAATACGACCGCACACTATGTTCCTCGAGCAATTCGCCGACGATATCGACAAGGTAGCCCTTGCCACCGGCACCAAAGTCGAGAAGCGCTGGTTCACGCACAAGAAGTTCCGGAAAATCGTAACCAAGCACATCGTCCCACCCCTTCGGTCGGCTCATTTTTTTCTGCACAAGCGAATACGCCGAATCATATCCCGCATCGACGAGCACTTTGCCGACAAGTGGTGTGACAAGTCCGCCAGTGACATCATACATCCGTCTGTACACATCAAACATCCGCCGTGCATCGTCAGGCAGGGTGTATTCCCCGGCAGTACGCGACATCAGAGCCACGAGTGAGTCGTCTCGAAAGCGCGAATAATTTTTATCGAACTCGGCGATTCTTTTTTGAATCAGTTCGAAGAGTGCCTCTTTTTGCCCGTCGGAGGCCTCCTCAAACAACGTCACCCGCCAATGCGTGCCGATTGCCTCGAATTCCCACGTTGGTTCTATCATTATTGATGTTATACCTTTGCTTGTGCTTCTATTTTTGTAAGCGCATCATTAAACCCTCCCGGTGTGAGCGAAGAACCGGACACGACATCGAGTGAGATTGTGTTTATTTTCTTGCCGATAACATATTGTTTGTAGCCGGAGATA
>CAYNFW010000010.1:0-15180 GCA_964396805.1 uncultured Candidatus Saccharibacteria bacterium
GTTCGTCGGCACCACCTGGCCAGTGACAAGCCAATCGAAGAGCATCCAAATTGCCGCCAGGCGCTGTTTGACAGTCGGCTTGGAATGGGTCTTCATAATGGTCTCGATGTACGCAGCAACGTGCATTGGGCCGATCCGCTCGAGCTCGAGTTCTCGAGCTTGACACCACTTGAAAAAGTCGGTACAGGCGTGGTGGTACGCGCGACGCGTGTTCGGGTTACGAATTGTTGCTGTGAAGAACTCCAAGAACCGAAGCGCGGCTCGCCGGCCGGTCGTCGCGATGGTCGCCGGCACGCCGAAAGATCCACCGGCGGTGCTCAATTCCTGATCTTTTTTGGCAACGAGTTGGGTGTCCATATAGCGCAACATAAAGGACGTTATGTTTCACTAAGTCTACCGTGGACACAAGATTAAAAACAAGGGTGTTTTCCACAGGGCGTTTCGTGGTATATCGCGTTGAGTTTCTCAGCGACTCAGATGGGTAGCCTAAGACCGTCCCCGTTTTCCATTATCGAAACGGAAGATGTAAGAGGTCCGATACTCGGGGCATGATCGAGTTGATTTTCTTCTCGCGACATAGTATTTTTTCAGTAGAGGTGTTCCATGGATATTGGTTTATTCATTGCCGTTTGTTCGGTACTTTTGTGGGCAGTGTGGCCTTTTCTAGTCAGAGGCAGGGTGGCAAAAAGGCTATTTCGTAAAAACCAGCGAGTGCATCTTGCCCTTGACCTGGTAGTTTTTTCCGCGAATCCGTGGTGGGATGGTGTCGGAAATAGTTTGCAAGTACATGGAAGTATTTGGTGCTGTGTGTATCCGGGCGGACAAAAGTCATCGATGTTTGAACTGCAACGAGTCAAAACATCCTGTGATGCGGTTGAACCCAGTTGTCCATGGGTATACAACGACATTTCCTCCCCAAGACCACGGGGCAACAGACTCTTTCGATATTTGGTTACGGTCAAGTACAATCAAATCCATCAATACATGGATGTCGAAATCAGGCGTCTGCGCGCATGGTAGACAAAAGGCGGTTAGTTCCCAAAGATGGCGTTGTGATATTTTGCAACGCCTTTTTGTTACGGCCAGTATACTTTTCTCAAACTATGCTATGCTAGCGAAATGGACAATAAAAAAGTAAAAGTAAAAAAGACGGCAGGGCGGGGAAAGGGTTTGTTCGCGAGTGAGTCAATACGCAAGGACGAAATTATCGCCATCTTTGACGGTGAAGTGTATGACTACGATTCGGACTGGACGGACGATTTGGCCGACCACTGTATTCAGTTCGCAAAAGGAAAATTTAGAAACTCGAACGGCATCGCCAATATCGCCAACCATTCCTGCAATCCGAATTGTGGGATTAAAAACTTGTTTCAGATCGTGGCCATGCGCGATATTGAGCCGGGCGAGGAGCTGACCTGGGACTATGATATGTCGGAGAATAATCCGTTGTGGAGTATGGACTGTCAGTGTGGCGAGAAAAATTGCCGAAACATAATCGGCCGACACAATAAGTTACCGAAAGCGACCAAAGAAAAATATGCGAGGTACATTTCCGAGTGGTTGGTAAAAAAGTCGTAGAGTACACCGCGAACGTGAATAGGAAAGCGCCCGAGCCTCGATGTGAGACTCGGACGTGCGGGTTAGCGTGGTAGGGCGCCCGGCATGGGTCGGTGTGGCGTCGGTTTGCCACATGACTCATGAGTGGGGGAGGTAACCACGTCCCCCTTTGCATTTTGGTGTTCGTAGGGGAAGACCAGCTGGTCTTCCCCGATGGGAAGCTGACAGAGTACGCATGTCTGCGGAGTGGGTGGTTTGACAACTTCAGTAATCACCTGGAGCCGGCTCCGGAAGCTCTCGAGAGCCTCCGGATCGTCAAACCAGTGGGTGGTTGTTTGGACACTGCTTTCTTGGACTTCCATATGTTCTCCTCCCATGACCCTACACCGACCCTATTTTTTGTCAAGTAGTTTCGAAACTTTAAAAAGTACTCGGGGATTGTCTGTAACACGATAGATGTATATAATAACAGGTATGAAATTATTACTCACCTCTGGTGGAATTACGAATCGATCCATTGCTGATGCGTTATTTGGGTTGGTTGGAAAAAAGCCGGAGGACACATCGCTTGTTTTTATTCCGACCGCTTCGAACATTGAGATCGGAGACAAAAGTTGGCTCATTAATGATCCCCTTAATCTCAAAAAGCTTGATTTGAAATCAATTGAAATTGCTGATATATCTGCCGTTAGTCAAGAAGTGTGGTTGCCGAAATTTGAACAAGCAGACGTTTTATTTTTTGAAGGCGGAAATACATATTATCTGATGGAATGGATACGCAGGTCTGGACTGGAGAAAATTCTTCCAGCATTGTTAAAAACAAAAGTCTATGTCGGAGTCAGTGCAGGTAGTATGGTCACAAGTAAAGATTTGACTCTGAAAATTTCTCAAATTTTGTATGAAGAAGATTTGGATAAGACAGAAAATATGTTGGGACTTCAATATGTTGATTTTTATTTTCTTCCACATTTAAACTCTCAGTATTTTACAAAACTTTGTGAAGAAAATGTTTGTGATGCAGTGCAAGGAATGACTGAAAAAGTGTATGCACTTGATGATCAGTCGGCACTGAAGGTTGTGGACGGCAAAGTCGAGATTGTGGGTGAAGGAAAATATTTAGTATATAATTAAAAATATGCCCATCAAGAAAAAGACAGACTATCCTTTATATACAAGGATTGGCAGTTTGACATTGATCAATATCCGCGCATGCCTGCATATCTTGAAATTGAGGGTAGGAGTGAAGAACATGTTCGAGAAGCACTCAAACTTTTAGATTTGGAAACTAATCCAACATGGGCAAAAGGAGAACGTATCCTCATCCAGGAGACGTACAATTTGGATTGGTATGATATGAAATTCTGATTTCTATTGCACTGTGAATTTCACGTTTGATGGAGCGACGAGGATCGAGGCGTCTCTAATCCACGGATGACAATCCCAGCCGGCGCTGTTCAGGCCAGAGCCGAGGACAGTCGCGCTTGTCATGTCCTGTGGAATAAGTGCGGGCAAGTCAGCGATGGTTTTCGGTTGGGTACGTATGCCGACGGCTGAGCCCTCTTTCCAAGTGTACAAATATTGTCCGTCGTACACCACAAGATTGCCGCCCATGCCGTTCGTTCGGAATTCACCGCGCAATCTGCCATCGGAAATATAGAGCGTATTAGTGGTCTGACTCGATGACGTTACTTGCACGTACAGGCATTCATAGTTTCCGGCAATAGTGATAAGACTGTGGTAGGTGTTGCCGGCAATACCCGTTGGTCCAGTTGGTTTAACCGGAGTCGACTGTGTTTTGACGACCGTAACGGATCCGGTTACAACAGGTGTAGTGGTTGTCGATGTCGCCGTTTGTGTTGACGTGAGAGTCGGGTTAGTCAACTGTGAAAAGACAAACCACCCGATGCCAACGATGACCAAAACCAACACGACGATAATAATTTTTTGTTTCATAATGTTCCAATATAAATAGTAAAGTATGAATCATGAAGAATTCATACACGTAAGTATATCATATATCGTGGGCTACGCAGTATCTTTTTTATCCGGTATCGTGTATACTGGTTCCATATGGCAAAAAGAGCTGCAACAAACACAAAAAATAAAACGACCCGTTCGCACAAGACGAAAAAACGCCTGGCTATAAAACGCGCACGCTTCATTCGAGAAGGCAAAATCAAATAGTGCTATACTGTTTGTATGGATTCAAAACAATCAATCTGGATCGGCGTGACAATCGGCGGTTTAGTAGGTGGTTTTATCCCGCTTTTGTGGGGTGCGAGTGAATTGTCTTTTTCATCGATTATTTTTTCTACTATCGGAGCTATAATCGGTATTTGGGTCGCTTATAAAATTAGCCACTAAAAACTATGACTACAAAAAATCGCATCATATTCATCGTCGTGTTGGTTGTGATTGTTATCGGTCTTGTATATGTCGTTCACTATTATGGTAAAAACGGCCAGCCGACTGTGCAGAGTACTCAACCAGTCGCGACTATTTTCCCACAGAGTTACACCGACACGGTCAGAGGTTTTACCGTACAATATCCGACGGGCTATACCGCCGACACGAGTTATGTCTATAATCAACCGGTTCAAGGACAGAATATTGCCGGCGTGAAGTTTACTATTCCTACAACACTCGCGCAGGGCACTAACCTCGGACAAGATTCGTACATTAGTGTCGAGGAACTGCCATCGTCGTCAGCTGGCCCAGGGCAAGCGTGCTCGGCAAACTCGTTTCTTGATACGAGTGGTATGGGTGTGTCGGCACATCTGGTAACTGATTCGGTAACCGGTGTGATGTACTCCGTTGCATCGTCGACCGGTGCTGGTGCGGGCAATCGATATGAGGAAACTGTGTATGCAATTACCGGTTCTCCACAGGCACACGGCTGTATCGCGGTACGATATTTTATACACTACTCGGTTTTCGAAAACTATCCGGCCGGCAGTATTCAACATTTTGACCACGATGCTCTGGTTACTCAGTTTGACGCAATTCGCAGGACGCTCGTCATTGCACAATAAATTGTTCGTGCGGTATACTATGTGTATATGAAATACAAAATTATTTTGTGTGTGGCTTTGTTTTTTAGTATTTTTTCGGCCGTTCACGCAACGACCGCCATTACAAGTTTTACGGCAGGCATAACATCCGCTTCGAGCGGACAGCTCATGGCTTTGTCTTGGGCGGGGCAAGACGTCTCCGGGTATAATTTACTTGTTTCGTGTCAGTTAGGCGTAAAAGTTAAAAACCAGGATGGTAGTGTGTTTCCCTGTGGTACAAAAACCGGAGTCACTGGCAGTTCCATTCCATTTTATTTGATCAATGACAGCGGTTCAAATCAAACAGTAACTTTTCAACTTTTCCCGGTCTCAACCTCGGGCACTGAGTACACTGCTGGTATGATGTCACAGAACGTCACTATTTCCACGGCGCCATATCCTTTGAGTAGTGTGACCGCTACGGCCACGACGACCGTGCCGGGCGGAACGACGACACTGAATTGGACGAGCACCGATCTCGACGGCGTGAATATCATGATATCGTGTGCCACCGGCGTCAGTGCGACGTCGACTTCCGAGACGGATCCCGACATACCGTTTATTTGCGGTCAGCAAGCTTTTCCCGACAAGCTCACGGGCAGTACCGGATCGGTCACGCTGGCTTTCAAAAATTCAAATCAAACTGATCAGCCGGTTACCGTCACCGTGTTGCCGTACATCGGCAGTGGTTCGTATGACTTGTCTCACTCACAGTCGGTAACTATTGATGTCGCATCGGACAAAGTGTCGCCACCGCAACTGCTCTCTTTTGTACCATCCAGTCCGACAGTCGGCTCCGATGATAATGTTATCCTATCGTGGACTTCCAAGAATTCTTCCGGGGTCAATCTGCAAATGATGTGTGCGCCGTCGCTTTCCGTTTCCACCGTTTTGTCGACGGGTACTCAAGTACTGCCGTGCAATGCGTTGATGTTCGGTAGTCTGCTCGCTTCAAATGGCTCGGTCACGCTCATTTTTCACAACACATCTGTGACCACTCAATACGCATCGATCACGTTGCTCACTGCAGTACCTGGCGGATATGACGGTGTCAATACCAAAACCTTGTCTATTCCTGTCGTGCCTCAAGGTCAGATGGTCGCGTATGCAAACACGGCAAGCACCTCGGCGGCCACAACTGGCACAAATGTGTCGGGAACAAGCGCGGCCGGTACGTCTTCATCCGGCCTACAGACTACAGTCAGTCCTCGGAAGAAGTTTTTGAAATCTCTCGGTCTCGGTTCACGCGGAGATGATGTCAGTGCTTTGCAAGAATTCTTGTCGAAAGCCGGATACTATCCGGAAGGCTTGGTGACTGGTTATTTCGGTCCGGCAACGACACGCGCGGTCGGCAGATTTCAAACTGCCATGGGTATTGTTCAGACGGGAGGTCCCGGGTACGGTAACGCCGGCCCATTAACTCGTTCGAAACTTAATTCGTTATAAAGGTTTGTACACCTCAGTTGTGTTTTATGTGCGCCTGTATTACACTCGAGAGCATGAAGACACACACGAAAACAGAAATAAAACCAGTCGCGAAATACAAGACTGAGTGGAATTTAAGACTGTTATATAAAAACGAAAAAGATCCGCGGATTGAAGCGGATTTGAAAACGATTGAAAAACTCTGTGCTAAGTTCGAGCGAAAATACAAAAAAGCGAATTTTACCGCAACACCCGAGAAGTTAGCGAAGGCGCTGAAAGACTATGAAATTGTAGAACAAGAATTAAACAAAAGCAGACCGTGGTGGTATTTTGGTATGCGAAATGTTATTAACACAAAGGATGCTATTGCCGGAGCCCATGCGACAAAAAATGCACAAAGAATAACTCATGCGACAAACAAGGTTGCTTTTTTTGATCTGCGAATGGCAAAAATTCCAAAAAAACTTCACAAACAATTTCTCTCTACACCTATTCTCGCACCGTACAGGTACGAACTAACTAGAATTTTTAAGCATGCTGAATTTAATTTGTCGGAAGGTGAGGAACAAGTCATCGGTCTGCTCGCTCAAACAAGTTATACGATGTGGTTGAATGGAGAAGAGAAACTGCTTGGTGACCAAGTTATCGAACATGGTGGTAGGAAGCTTCCTTTTTCCGAGGCTATTTCTATGTACCCAGAATTACCGAAAAAAGAACGTCACGAGTTATACAAAAAGATAACCGAGCTCACAAAATCCATTGCCTATTTTGCAGAAAATGAGATTAACGCCGTATATAATTTTAAAAAAGTGCTCGACGAGCGTCGCAAATACAAAAAACCATACAGTGAGACAGCAATTGCATACGAAAATGACGAGAAAACCATCGAAACATTGGTTGGTCTAGTGACAAAGAAATTTTCCATCAGTAAACGCTTCTACAAACTCCATGCCAAGCTCCTAAAAGAGAAAAAGATTTTATATGCGGACAAGTCGGCAAAGATCGGAGAGATACAAAAGAAATTTGATTTTGGCACGGCAGTTGATATTGTGCGTGGAACATTTGCCACAGTTGATCAAAAATACACCGACATTCTTGATGGATTTCTCACAAACGGTCAAATTGACGTGTATCCGAAAGTCGGAAAACAAGGAGGGGCTTTTTGCGCCGGTCGCGGAGATGACCCAACCTGGATTCTGCTTAACCATACAGATGATATTCGATCCGTCGAAACGTTGGCACATGAGATGGGACACGGTATTCACACTGAGCTTTCCAAAACACAGCCGCCACAATACCAAAATTACACCACATCGGTTGCTGAAGTTGCCAGTACTTTTTTTGAACAGGTTGTGACTGACGAATTGGAGAATTATTTGTCAAAAGACGAGCGGATTATTTTACTTCACAACAAAATTAAAGGTGATATTGCAACTATTTTCAGGCAAGTGGCATGTTTTAATTTTGAATTAGAATTACACAATCAAATAAGGGTAAAAGGAGAGGTTTCAAAAGGTGACATGGCGGATATGATGGCTAAACATATGCGAGCATATCTCGGCGATGTGGTTGAAGTAACTGACGATGATGGATATGTTTTTGTTCATTGGCCACATATCAGGTATTTTTTCTATGTCTACTCATACGCCTATGGACAGCTTATTTCTCGCGCGTTGTTTGAAAATTGGAAGCGAGACAAAAGTTACGCAAAGAAAATTGAGCAGTTTCTGTCGGCTGGGAGTTCGATGAGCCCGGAGGACATCTTCAAAAAAATCGGCATCGACACATCTGATCCGAAATTTTTCGAAACAGGCTTGAAAAGTATTGAGAAAGATATCGCACGTTTAGAAAAACTGACGGAACAAAGAGTTATCGCATCCGAATGCGGTCTACATCTTCAGCGCTTGGAGTGCGGCGATGCGGTCGGCGATTGGTGGGTGAGTTGCGAAAAGATTGTGCCACCAAGAGGCGCCCTTGCCTTTGAACGGTGTGTCGAGCCACATGTGGGCGGTCGAGTCTTTTGCGCTAGCCATCGGAGTCGCGTCAAGAGCGATTTTTTGCAGAGCAGAAATCAAGCCTTCGGGATAGCGCGTCAGAAGTACGCCGGAGGCATCTGCCAGCACTTCGCGTCTGCGGGAGATGGCCAGTTGGATGAGAAGCGTGCCGATCGGTGCAAGGATGGAGAGGACGATGCCGACGATAAAAAACACTTCCTGGGCTTCGTTGTTGCGACCGCGACCACCGCCGAATCCGCCGATATTGCGGAAGAAAATAGAACGCAGAAATACATCTGCGGCAAGGGACACGATGCCGGCGAGAATTGCCGCCACGGTCGAAACGAGGATGTCACGGTTTTTGACATGCGACAGTTCGTGGGCGAGCACACCAGTCAGCTCGTTTTTGTCGAGTCTCTGTAGAGCACCTGCCGTCACAGCCACAGCGGAATGTTTCTCATCGCGACCGGTAGCGAACGCGTTAATTTGCATCTCTGGTGTGACGTACAATTTTGGCATAGGCAAACCGTCGGCGATACATAGGTTTTCAACAATGTTGTAGAGCAAAGGATTGTCAGTTTTTGTAGTCTCTTGAGCCCGTGCAAGCATGAGTGCAATTTTTGCCGAAGAGTAATAACTAATGAGCGAGTAGACGACAGTGAAAATGATGGCGAAAATCAGAAAACTTGGGTCACCGTATGCTTGAGTAAAGACGTAGCCGACACCCACGACCACCAGGAAAAAGACCAGGAAGAGCATCCAGGTACGCTGAACATTTGCGGATTGATAATCGTACAGATTGATTGCCATAAAAATGTGCAAATTAAAACTAGACTAGAACTTCACTTGAACCGGCGCTTTTTCAACGTCAGTCAAATCACCGCCAAAGAAATCCATTTTGCTGAAACCAAATGAACTAGCAAATAGGCTAGTTGGAAACGTGTCGATTTTGATATTGAGGTCGCGAACCATGCCATTGTAGAAACGTCGAGCGGCCTGGATTTTATCCTCCGTGTCGGTCAGCTCGTTTTGAAGGGACAGAAAATTTTGGTTGGCTTTCAGGTCAGGATAATTTTCTGCCACGGCAAAAAGAGACTTGAGTGTGCCGGACAATGCATTCTCCGCTTGCGGTTTGGCGTCACCCTCTGCTTGCATTGCGGTTGTGCGTGCTTTTGTCACTGCCTCGAGCACACCCGACTCGTGAGCGGCGTAGCCTTTGACCGTCTCGACGAGGTTAGGAATCAAGTCGTATCGGCGTTTAAGTTGAACATTAATGTCCGAAAAACCCTCCTGCGCCTGCGTTCGGCTTCGAACGAGGCCGTTATACGCGAGCACAAGCCACAAGAATATGAGCACGATAAGTGCGATGATTATGTATGTCATACATATAGTATACCACAAAATGCCAAAAATGTTACAACTCAAGCTTAGGCAATGCTGGCAACATGGTTTTTGTCGCCGGAATATTTTCCTGCTGGAAAATTTCCTCGCCCCTGTGTCTTCATGCACTGTGGGATGCGCCAAAAACCCATGTTGCCAGCCCTGCCTTTCTTGTATACAATGGTTACATATTTATTAAATTAATTTAAACACCATGGCTTCCATTTTTATCACGCGCAAAATTCCGGATGTCGGTATTGATATGCTGAAAGCGAAAGGATACGAAGTTGATGTGTATCCCGAGGATCGCGTGCCGACACAGGCCGAGCTTATCGAATTTTTGTCCAAGAAACCATACGATGCCGTC
Organism: uncultured Candidatus Saccharibacteria bacterium; assembly: GCA_964396805.1. Classification (GTDB taxonomy): domain Bacteria; phylum Patescibacteriota; class Minisyncoccia; order Phycocordibacterales; family DATDWN01; genus CAYNFW01. The sequence goes on from CAYNFW010000010.1 coordinate 9,774, forward strand.
ATTTGTCTTTTGACGGATGAGATTGACGCAAAAGTTTTTGACGCGGTACCAACCGCCAAACTTTTTGCCACATACACGGTCGGCTTCAATAACATCGACGTGGCAGAGGCGAAAAAACGGGGCATTGTAGTGACAAACACCGCCGGTGCATCGCGTGTGCCTGTTGCCGAACACGCCATGGCGCTCATGCTCGGTCTGACCACACGACTTGTGGAAGCTGATCAATATACCCGCGATGGCAAATACGAGGGCTGGTCTCCCATGCATTTTATCGGCGAGGATTTTTCCGGCAAAACGCTCGGACTTGTCGGCACGGGAGCGATTGGCAGTGAAGTTGCTCGCATGGCCCATCATGGTTTCAATGTGAACATTATTTACTCCGATCCGCGACCGAATGAGCAAATTGAAAAGGATTACGGCGCGGTAAGGCACGAGCTCGATGATGTGTTGAAAATGGCGGATCTTGTCAGTATCCACGTGCCACTCATGGACTCGACACACCATTTGATAAACGCAGACAAGTTGAAACTGATGAAGCCAACTGCATTTCTGGTGAACACTTCGCGCGGTCCGGTGATTGACGAAGCAGCTCTTGTCACGGCATTGCAAAACAAAACAATCGCCGGTGCAGGACTTGATGTGTATGAGTTTGAACCAAAATTATCGCCTGGACTTGCGGACTTGCAGAACGCCATTCTCACGCCACACATCGCATCTGCCCGCATCGAAGCTCGTAACGAAATGGCGCAGATTGTGGCGAACAACGTCATCGACTTTTTTGAGGGTAAAACACCACGCAATGAGATAAAGATGTAATTATGAAAATCTCTTACTCACACATCCCTTTCCGTCACCAGAATAATTTCTTGCTAGAAATTTTCTTCAACGCTCGTCGCTCAAGAAAACAATGCATTTTCTCGTGTGCCCCGCACTCCAAAACACTTTGTTTTCTAAGCTCCTGCGCGATGTGCCGGAAATGAATATGTGAGACGAGATTTTAACTAAAATATTATGGAAACTGAACAACATATGGGCAAGCTCATTATCGCCAGGCATCATGAGTCGGAGTGGAATAAACTCGGCAAATGGACGGGTAACCACGATAGCCATTTAACCGACTATGGTTTTGAAAAGTCGAACGATATGGGACTGCTCATAAAAGATGTCAAAGTTGACTGTGCCTTTGCCTCGATGGAAGTGCGTTCGATAGAGACGTTGTCGTGCATGCTCAATGTCTGCGAAACACATCCTATTCCAACCGAACATTCCTCGGCGCTCAATGAACGTGACTATGGTGACTACACTGGACGCAACAAATGGGAAATGGAACAGGAACTCGGTGAGAAAAAATTTGACGAAGTGCGACGCGGATGGGATGTTCCAGTGCCACACGGTGAGACATTGAAAGTAGTGTACGCTCGAGTTGTGCCATATTTTACTGAACATATTCTGATACAGTTGAAAGAAGGAAAAAATGTCCTCGTCGTTGCCCATGGTAATTCACTCCGTGCTCTGACCAAATATATCGAAAACATTTCCGATGAGGGGATTGTCGATATTGAGATTCCCTTTGGCGCGATTATCATTTACGACCTCGATCCCGCCGGTCACATGCTCCACAAAGAAGTCCGTCAGACAGAATCGACAGTGAATGCGTAGATTTTTTAGTGTGAGAAAAATGCTTCGGTAAGGATGTTTTCTTCGGGGGTGTTAAGGAGACGGAGCGTGTGCCACATGTCGCGGGTGAAGGAGATTGAACCGCAGAGGAGGAATTCTGTGATATTTACTTCAGACTGAGCAGAATTTTTTTTAAGTATATTTTTTATATTTTCTCCATCAATTCTTTCGCCAACCATTTCTAGAGGAATATTTTTTTCGCGGGTGATGAAATATGTGACGTGAAAATTTTTGTACTTTTTTTGTAAGTTGTCGAATTCTTTTTTGAAAATAATATCTGCCACTGTGCGGACACTATATAGTAGTGTGATGTGTCGGATTGATTGAGGGGAATTTTGTTCTGCTGTTATTGTAAGTACGTCGCAAATCATGCTTCGAAACGGTGCCACACCGATGCCTCCAGCAAGCATGATGAGGTCGGTGTCTTCTGACTCGGTATAAAAATATCCGTATGGTAGGGAAGCGGTGAGGGCGTCACCAACCGCGAGAGAAGATAGACGACAAGAAAATTCACCCATTGCTTTGACGGTGATGGCGAGTGTTGTCTCGCTTGGTGTGCTCGAAATGCTATACGCTTTACCTTCCGGTGTGCCGAGTTCGGGAAAGTAAACGGTAATGAATTGTCCGGGGATGAAAGGTGGAACAGTGGCTAATTTATTTTGTAACGCGAGACGTAAAGTGACCACATCCGCCGTTTCGGAGATTTTTTCTCGCACTGTGTATGTCAGTTTGTTTTGGTCATGCGACCACTGCTCGCTTTCAGCGGTTGTCTTTTTTGTAATCATTATATTTTGTTTTTCTTTGGGTCTTGTCTGTTACTTTTTTCATAATCTTTAATCGCTTCACGCAGGGCTTGGTGGCCGAGAACGGAGCAGTGGTACTTTCGGTCCGGCAATCCGCCGAGTCGCTCGATGATTGCTTCAGGCGTCATTTTCTTTGCACGTGACAAAGTCATCCCGCCATTTTCCGTGGTCATGACAGACATCATCGAAGTTGATGCGATTGCCGAGGCGCACCCAAACGTGCGCCATTTACACTCAATGATTTTTTGCGTCTCTGGATTAACTTTCACCCACACGACCATCATATCTCCACACGTTGGACTGCCGACCACACCGACCCCGTCGGCCACGTAGTCGGCTTCTTGCCACAAAATATTGCGCGGGTTGAAAAAGTGGTCTTTGACCGTGTCGCCGTATATCCACTCCGGAATGTCGCACGTGATTTTTTTCATAATGTTTATGATTTAAAAAATTTCACAAAAGCATTTTCCGGAGAATCTCACACTTTCCTGCGGAGTGTGAGAACAAGTTCTCGGCCTGAACTTGTCAATGAGCCCATGTTGTACCGGGTCGTTGACAAGTCCAAGCTTCAGGTCTGCGAATGCTCCGGAAAATGCTTCTGTGAAATTTTTTAAGTTCATCATTTTTCTATTGTTAGTGCTGACATTTTTCGCAAACGTTCCACGATGCCGGGGAGAACGGATAGAACACGGTCAAGGTCGGTATGGGTTGTTGTGATGCCGAGGGAAAAGCGGAGACTACCGTGGGCGAGGCTCTCGTCATGACCGATGGCGAGGAGAACGTGTGATGGTTTGAGATCGCTTGCAGAGCAGGCTGAGCCGGTGGAGCACTCGATTCCGAGCTGGTCAAGCATGAGAAGCATTGACTCACCCTCGATGAATGGAACAGAGATATGAACGTTATTTGGAAGTCGGTCGGTCGGGTGTCCGTTCAATACAAGACCAGTGATTTTTTTCTGCAGTTGTGCGATGAAATAGTCACGTAATTTTATTAAACGTTTTGACTCTACCACACATCGTGCATTAGCCTTTTTCAGTGCATGCACCATACCGACAATGAGTGGCACACTTTCCGTTCCAGCGCGATAATTTTTCTCTTGCTCACCGCCGACAATGACTGGCGCGATTCGAACATCTTTTCTTTTGTATAAAATACCAACACCTTTTGGTCCATATACTTTTGAGCTGTTCAGTGTCATTAAGTCCACACCGAGTTTCTGCACATCGAGCGACAGGAAGCCGGCAACTTGGCATGCGTCCGTATGCAGAAGGGGGAAAGGTTTCCTCAGTGCTCGCGCCAACTCGGCAATTGGTTCAATTGTGCCGATTTCGTTGTTGGCGTGCATCACAGATACCAAAATTGTTTTGTCAGTCACAAGCGAGAGGCAGGTTCTGATGTTTATTTTCCCACACACGTCGACCGGTAACACACTGACCACAAAACCTTCCTTCTCCAGTTGCCGTGCGGACTCAATGACGGCTTTGTGTTCAATTGCAGAAATAATAATGTGGTTGCCGTGTGAGCGGTTCGCTCGTGCAGTTCCGACTACAGCTAAATTGTCCGATTCTGTTCCGGAGCCGGTGAAAATAATTTCCTCGGGCATTGCATTCAACACTTCGGCAACATTCGCACGTGCCTCCTCAATTGTTTGGTGGGCGCGTCTGCCACTTTCGTGAAGTGACGACGGATTACTATATTCCGCACCAAAATACGGCAACATTTTTGCAAGCACCTCGGGGTCGGTCGGTGTTGTGGCGGCATAGTCGAGGTAGATCCTCGTCTGTTTCTTTGTTTTTTTATCTGATGCCACAGTAGTGTACGTTATGAGCCAGCGCATTTTGTATTTCGGCAAACTCGAGATCGGTGTATGTCACTTTTTTGCGAAATTGCGGATTCAAAAGTTTTGATGCGATAAATTTTTGTAAAAAATATTTTTTGGCTCCGTTGATCTCTCGACCGATCTCGGCGATATCTTCCGGCGACAACATGCTTTTTATTACGGTCGTGCGAAATTCATAGTCGATAGTTGAGTCGATGAGCAGTCGAATGCTTCGTCGTATCGCGTCCACATCGACTGGTCGGGCGACTGTTTGGCTATATTTCGACAAGGGCGACTTAATGTCCATGGCGAGATAGTCTACAAGTCCTTGGTCAATGATGTCCATAAGCATGTCAGGTCGCGTGCCATTCGAGTCAAGTTTGACTAAAAATCCGCGCGTTTTGACCGCTTTCAAAAATTCCGGCAAATCATCGTGGAGTGTTGGTTCACCACCGGTCACCACAAGCCCGTCGAGCATAGCTGTGCGTGCGTCCAGAAAATCAAATACATTTTTCTCGGAGAAAGTCGTTTCCGCAGTTTCGTCTACCAACTCAGGGTTGTGACAGTATGGACATCGAAAATTACAGCCAATAGTATAGACCATACAAGCCGTTTTGCCTGGATAGTCGATAAGTGTAAACTTTTCCAGCCCACCGAAAATCATATGGTCTGTTTTGTCGGCACATGCACTCGACTTCGCACATTCATCTCGGTTACGGTCGGAATGTACGTTTTGCGCATACTGTATTCCGACTGCTTACCTTCGTTCCATTGACTGACTGGTCGGAGATACCCCACGATGCGCGAGTAAACTTCGCATTCGGTTTGGCACGTCGGACAGTTGAAATGTTCACCGGCCACATATCCGTGCGAACGACAGACATAAAATGTCGGTGTCAGTGTAAAGTATGGCAGGTGATAATTCTCACATATCTTTTTGATCAGGGCTGGCACCGCTTTGATGTCGGTGATGCGTTCGCCGAGAAACAGGTGAATGACCGTTCCACCTGTGTATTTGGTCTGCAGGGTGTCTTGGAGGTTGAGTGTTTCTACAATGTCGTGTGAGAAATTTACCGGCAAGTGCGACGAGTTGGTGTAAAAGGGTTGC
>CAYNFW010000011.1:0-12856 GCA_964396805.1 uncultured Candidatus Saccharibacteria bacterium
ATTCACATTGCACAATGTGTCTCGCGAGGAATTCCAGTATTCGGTAAATTTAAGACAATGCAAGGAGGTGTATTGGTCATAGACGAAGAAGATCATCTCCGACTTTTGAAAAGACGTTTGAAACTACTTGGTGCTTTAGAGACTGATAATATCCACTATCTATCTCAGAATGGTATCAAAATGGACATAGAGGAGGTACGAGATTCTATTTTGGAAATTGTGAAGGGAAAGAATATCAAACTTCTCATATTAGATTCTCTGGTCCGGGTCCATCAACAGGATGAGAATGATGCGAAAGGTATGGCAAAAGTATTTAGTAGTCTTCAAAAAATAATAGGGGCTGGAGCGTCCATCCTGTTTACACATCATCACAGAAAACAGCAAGGGTTTGGCTCGAATAATCCCGGACAAAGTATGCGTGGATCGTCTGATATTTTGGCTGCGGTGGATTGTCACATCACAGTTGAGAAAAAACCAGATGAAGATCGCCTCATTATACGGCAATCAAAATTGCGTCAGGCTGAGTTACTGCAACCGTTCGAGATAAGCATAGTGAAGGGAGAGTTTGGACCGTCTGGCTTTGAATATGCGGGTGATCACGATGACAAGAAAGAAAAAGCCGAAGAGGTATCCGCTTCCGTTGTGGTATTACTGGCAGACGGAAAAAAGTGTCGATCAGAAATCCAAGACGCACTCCGAAGTGAATATGGTAAGACAGCTATAGATGATGGTATAAAAATGGCAGAAAAAAACGAACGAATAGTGCTTGTGCCTAGGGAAGAGTTGCCAAAAGAGGTACGGCGCAAAAACTATTATCGTCTCCCCGTAGAACCTATTAGCCTTATTTCTGAGTCAGTAGATGAACTTCCTGTTTCCCAACCGTATATAGGGGTAGGAAAGCAGGAAGATGATATGATTAGTACCGAGAAGATTTTTGCAGATTTTTAGCATTAAAAGTTATACACAATCTGTTATTGACAACTATAGACAATTAAGAGTACCATAAACATATGGAATTTCTCACACGAAAAGAAACAGCTAAATACTTCAGGGTCCACGAACGGACAGTTGATCGCTGGATTGAAAGCGGTAGTTTGAAGGGGTATAAATTAGGTACTGGCAGGACAGCAGTGTTGCGTATACCAACATCTGAGATAAAAAAGTTTTTGGAGAAAAGTAAGAGCACACCTAAAAAATGAAAAACTCAAACGAAATAAAATTCTTTGCATATTGTCGCAAAAGCTCTGAAGATTCACAGAGACAGGTTGCCTCTATAGGCGACCAAACAAATGCTCTCACTCAAATCACAGATCGTGAAAAGTTGCGGGTAGAGAAAATATTTACCGAAGAACGAAGTGCAAAAGACCCGGGACGGCTCGTGTTCAACGATATGCTTGATCGAATTGTAAAAGGTGAAGCAAACGCAATCCTATGTTGGGATATTGATAGGCTTTCCCGTAATCCGATTGATAACGGACGATTACAGTGGATGCTCCAAAAATCTGTTGTGAAAGTGATTAAAACCCCTAGTCGTTCATACTACCCAGAAGATGCAGGATTACTCATGAGTATCGAGGGTGGACGCTCCACAGATTACGTAATTCGACTATCAAAAAACGTAAAACGAGGTTTAAATAGCAAGGCCATGCGAGGGTGGAGACCTAGCTCTGGTCCAATCGGATATATCAATCTCGGTATTGAAAAAGGAAATAAAACAATTGGAAAAGATCCGGAACGTTTTGAGCTGGTCCGCAAGATGTGGGACCTATTTTTGACCGGTACTTACTCCATATCAAAGATACATCAGATAGCTATCAATGAATGGCACCTCACGACACTCCCGCGCCGAAAAATAGGTGGAAAAGCACCGACTATAAACCACATGTATAACATTTTCAAAGATCCATTTTACTATGGATATTTTGAGTGGACCGATCCCGAAACAGGTGATAAAAAGCTCTACAAAGGCAACCAAGAGCCTATGATTACAGAAAAGGAATACAGACGCGCACAAGTCCTTTTAGGAAAGCATGGTAAGCCACAGCCTCAGACACGAGAGTTTGCTTTTACAGGTCTCATGAGATGTGGGGAGTGCGATTCTATGATCACAGCCGAAGTTAAAAATCAGATTATTTGTTCAAAATGTAAGTACAAATTTGCATATGAAAACAAAACAACTTGTTCAAAATGTGGTACGGATATTTCAGAAATGGAAAATCCAAAAATTATGAATTATGTCTACTATCACTGTACTAAAAAGAAAAATCCAAAATGCACGCAAAAGAGTGTCAGACTCGAGGAACTGGAAATGCAGTTTAACAAAATTCTTGGAGATCTAACTATAGATGACGAGTATTTAAAAGTGGCTCTCGACTACTTGCAAGACAAAGAGAAAAATTCTGGTGCAGAAGAACGTTCCATGAGGCTATCTCTTCAATCGGCATACGACAACTGTCAAACCAGACTTCTCAACTTGAGTCGTGAATTTACTTCCCCAATGAATTCAAAATATGAAATATACACTCAAGATGAGTATTTAAAGCTAAAAGTGGGATTAGTAGCGGAAAGAGAGCGTCTAGAAAAAGAAATGGGTGGGTCCAAAGAAAAACTTGATCATGATATTGAAACAGCCGAACGTGTATTCATTTTTTGTGCTTTTGCTCGGGACCATTTCAATACAGGTGACTTACGCAAGAAACGTGAGATATTTTCTACCATCGGCTCGAACCTAACTTTAATCGATAAAAAACTCAATGTTGAACGGCTCCATCCGTATTTACTGGTAGAAAACGAAATGAGAGAGCAAAAGACGCTTTATAGTGCGCTCGAACCTAAAAAACGTCGCTATACAGAGACGTCTTTAGGTCAAAATCGAGATAGTTTAATCACTTGGCTCCGCGGGTAGGGATCGAACCTACGACCAGCCGCTTAACAGGCGGCTGCTCTACCACTGAGCTACCGCGGAATGTTTTAAACCTACATCAATCTTATCAACCTCTGAGATTATACACTATCTATCCACTTCGCGTCCCAGGTATTTTTCTGGTGAAAAATCCTGTGACCACGACTCGCCCCACCGCGATCCGTCCATGCGCTTGAGTTCCAACCCAAGCTCACCGTGGATTGTTCTGATCTGCGAGTCGGACTCGTCAGATATTCACATAATATCAAAAAGATGAGGAAAAGCAATGATTTCCTTCAGATAGTTCAGATATAAAGTTGATTCATGGCCCGATGTGCGAAAGCCCGGGTCATTTTTGTCTGTATACACACCTGTCTTCATTGAACACTCAGAGTGGCTTGTGGTATCATTATCGTATGAATATAAAAACACGCACAACAAACTTTGACATGACGCCAGCGATAGAGGATTATGCGGTCAAAAAAGTTTCATCGCTTGAAAAGTTTTTTGGCAATGACAAAGATACCGCATTGTGCGAAGTGGAACTCGGCAAAACAACCGGGCATCACAAAACGGGTGACATTTTCCGTGCGGAAATAAATATCGTTCGACCGGGGCAGAACCAATTCTACGCCGTGGCGGAGGAGTCGGACTTATACGCGGCCATCGACGTGGTGCGAGATCAGATTGAACGCGAAATCGTAGCCAAAAAAGAAAAACGTGAGACATTGTTTCGACGAGGTGCCACTCGTTTCAAATCATTTTTTAGGAAATAAAATAACATCTCTATGCTCGTCGGACATTTACAACAAAAAGCAAGTGGGAAATTGGTCGGTTTTGTGTTTGGCTGTATTATTATGATTATTGTCCTGCTTTATTTCACCGTCAAAACAGAAACGATTGCCGACTCATGGGGCAGTCAAAACGTTATGAGCCAAAATTAACTCGGCGCTAGCGGAGGCCTTTTTGAAAATCGCTGTAACTCATCTCTTGTTTGCCTTCGGGCACGACGCGTTCAATGATGAGTGCGCCGTTTTCGATATGGGCACGCTTAGCGACCACGCGAATCTGCACGCCGTTGCGCGTGGCGAAAAAATAGGCTCCAGGCCACACATGATAGGCACGGATTTTACACAAGTTTTCCATGGCTGTTGCGGACAGGTCGAGCTCTGCGTCTTTTTTTTCAATTTTTTTGGTAAAGGTCGCTGAGGCGTGATTTTGCGCAGTTTCGGTCACGTCACCTGCAATCCACTTCGGCAAAACTTCGGCAAGTATTTTTCCACCTACGTGACCAAGCATCTCCTCCAAGTCCGATTCGTATGCCGGCCAGTCCGGCACGGCTACTTTTTCCTGTGCCACGATTCCGCCGTGATCCATTTCCGCGTCCACGTTCATCAAGGTCACTCCAACTTCGTCCGCGTTCGCCGTCAAAATAGCACTCTGGAGTGGAGATGCTCCACGCAGTTTTGGCAGAAGCGATGGGTGCACATTGATCATTCCGTGACGCGGAATATCGAGAATATGTTGTGGAATAATTTTGCCATACGAAGCTACGACACCGACATCACAACTATCCGGAATATATGTGCGAATTTCTTTTTCGACTTCAGCGCCTTTAAGCGAGGCGAGCTGTAGGCAAGGAATGTTATTCGCCTCGGCCCAGACTTTTGCCTCCGGTGGCGTAAGTATAAGTTTACGGCCATTCGGGGCGTCGGGTACTGTCACCAAAAGCATCGGCAGGAGTCCAGCCTGCTTTAACTCGTCCAAAACCAAAACCGAAAACCGAGAGGTGCCGAAAAAAATGAAACTGTTATGTTGTGTGTTTTGCATGTGGTTTTAGTGCATTTTTTACATCAGTCTCCGATAACAACCGTTCCTTTTGAATATGCTCTGGAATAACTTCCTCGATAAAACGAGCCTTGTCAATAAAGAGCACACCATTCAAATGATCAACCTCGTGTTGAAAAATTTGTGCCACCAGTCCCGAGGCACCCTTTGTAAATTTCTTGCCGGTTTCGTCGTATGCGGTGATAGTCGCTTTTTGAGCACGCAGGACTTTGCCGTACAAATACCGCACAGAGAGACACCCTTCTTCCATTTCCTTTTTTTCACGAGAAAGTTTTAAAATAACCGGGTTGATAAAAACAAGTTCCTTTTTCTGAGACTTCGATGACTGCTCGGCTTCGTCGAATTCAGATTTGACGGAAATGTACTTCGGAGAAATGACGAACATGCGCAGTCCATAACCGATTTGCGGAGCAGCAATGGCCACGCCGTCATCTTGCGAGGCGAGCGCTTGTTTCATTTCCGACAAAATCTTGGCGATGCGTGGCGAAGTGATATCTGGTACTGGCACATCCACCGCAATTTCTCGTAGTATGTCATCTTCTTTCTGAACGATTTTTTTCATCACTTTACGATACCATAAAATGGCAAATTTCAAAATTACAAAAGTGTGTCCGGATCGATTTTAACCGAGGCAGACAAGGGGAGAGAGCGCAATTTTTGCAGGAGTATCGGGTCAACCCATTGACCTTTCGGTATCATCATGACGCCGTGCATGATGTATTCTTTTTTGGCGAGTGCAAGCGTACCGCTTCCGACAAATGCCTCGAACACTGACACTTCCGTCGGAGCAAGCAGAGTGGTGATTTCTTTCATTTTTTCCGCAACAGTACGTTTGTCACCGCTCAACGATATTTTTATAGCCGTGGTGAAGGGTGGAAAATTGACTTGCTTGCGTTCTTCTATTTCATCGCGATAAAAATCTACCAGGTTACCCTTGAGGGCATAGTCAAAAATCTTGGTTTGTTTCTGACGAGTTTGTACAAGCATCACCTTGTCGGTGAGCGCGCGTACATCGAGCAATATATGAAATATTTTTTCGTGAATGCGAAAATCAGGAATGGCAAAAAAAGAATCGAGCGAAACTACGGCGGTGTTTTCAACCTTTTGATTGAGGTAAGGAAGCGCAAGCTCCGTGCCGACCAAAAGCGCACCGGGAGTATTATAAAATGTGTCACGCAGAGCAACTGCACGAAGATGAGTGGTCACATGGTCCTTGTCCATTATTAAAACATCGCGCGACGAGTCCATTTCTTTTATTTTTTTAACTACTGTTTCAATACCGACCCCGAGTGTTGTTAGACGCCAGCCACCGCAATGGACACAAATCTTGTCGGCCTGTCGACGACTACCACAGTGATGACACATAAACATATTACCGTCGCCATGCGCGGACATACGGCTACCATACAGCACCACGGGCGCACCACACACCGTGCACGTCACGACTGTTCCACAGTCACTACAGACTGTTGTCGGTGATAATCCTTTGCGACCACAAAAGAGAAACGTGTGTTCATTATTTTCACGTGTGTGAGAAAGAATTTGTTTTAATCTATTGGAAAAAATCTCGAATTCTATTTTCTTTACATCTTGCGGGCTATACATCGAAACAAGTTCACAGTCAGCCTCCGAGAGAGAACGAAATTTGAGCGGAGCGAAGGGAACAGCCGAGCCGGTTTTTTCTTCATACAGAGTTTCAACACGAAGCAAACTGTCGCCAAGTATCAATCGCGTGTTGGAATTTTTAGCGATGATTCGCGCCACCGTGCGAATATCGAGGAACGGCCGTGACTGACCACCGAACGCTCGCGAACTTTCTTTCTCGACAATGATTGTGCCGACATCTTCGCGTGGAAGTGACAAAAACGCACCGGTGCCGATGACGAGCACGGGATGAGTTTCAGTCATAATTTTTTTCCAGGCTACGACAAGTTGTTTTTTTGCGATGCCTCCGTGCAAAACATACGTATATTTCTCTATACCTTTTTGCAAAACATCCTCAGAGTTTTTCAATCCCTCTGTTGTGGCCAAGCAGAAAAACACACTTCGGCCACGGGCAAATTCTTCGCGAATGAGTGATTTATAGGTTGCATACCGTTCGGCATCGTCAGTTTGTAGGAGCAGAGTCTCATGGAAAATCCCCTCGGGACGGGTTAGGGACGTGTATGTCAACTCTTTACTCGAGTCAAAAATAACTTTTGGTACGAGTGCCGAAAGCACTGCACCTTCCGTCGTTGCATAGTAGTCGGCGATTTTCTTGACACTATCAATAAACGTCGGAGACAAAAAACCTTTTGATTTGACCGCGTCGATTTTTTTCATCGAGAACGACAGTGATTTGATTTCGGATTTGTTGTCGGAGACCGACTGCGAACCGACGACCAGTCCATACGATGCTTTTCCGCGGATGGGCATCGAGACAAGCGAACCGTTCGCGATATCGTCCCGCGTAAAATATGTGAGCGTGTCTTTGCCCATGCCACGACCGATAGGAATGACTGTGATGATGCGCATTTTTTTACAAAACAACTTCCATAAGGGTCGCCCCGTCGATTACATATATATAGTGTGGGTCAGTTTCGATGAAGAACGGATTAGTACCTTTGTAGACGGGAAAAATGTTTTGGATGTGCGCAGAGTCGTTGTCAACTTCGATAACAAATACACTGTCGCCCGCGGAGAAAAGCACTGCATCAGAGCGGTCGGCATAGAAAGAAACATTTTTGATGATGGGCTCCGGCGCCAGTACTTGAGTAATATCCCTGTCGCCGACTTTGGCAAAAATAATATTGTCGTCAATCCAGATTTTGGTTATTCCGTCGGCAGAAACTTTCGGCGCGTCTTTCGTCGGCAACTTGTCGCTCGTGACTTGATTCTTCAATGTCCAATATTGAAAATCTTTTTGGGTAATGATTTCACCACTGACATTTTGATCGACAATAATGGGGTTCAGAATAATTTTCTGACCACTGCCCAAAACAAATTTTTTCGTCCACGGATAGTGAACGGGATACGATACGATAACCTGATGCATGGCCGGTGTGAGCAAAATATCAAGCGTTTGGTTGTCCTTCGTTGTCGTTATCCTTAAAGACATGTCCACGAACACAGTCGTGTTTGAAAGCGGCAAGGTTATTTCGACCGTACCAAGCTTGCCCACACCGAACGCGCCAATGCGGTATCCAGCACGATATGCAATACCGAGACCCGCGACCAGTAGCAGTATAACCGCCCAGAAAATATATTTTTTTGCTTTATTATCCATATCAGCTATTATATGATATATGGGAATTTTCTCCAAAAAACTCGGCATTGATTTGGGCACAGCGAACACGCTTGTATTCGTACCGGGACGTGGCGTAGTGCTAAACGAACCTTCTGTGGTTGCTGTGTCCGAGGAAGACAACCGTATTATGGCTATCGGCATCGAGGCAAAACAAATGATTGGCCGTACGCCGGAAAATGTTATCGCATATCGTCCGATGAAAGACGGTGTCATTGCCGACTATCGCGTGACTGAAGCAATGCTTCGCTACTACATGGACAAGGCTCTCGGCAAATGGAATTTTGTCAAACCGGAAGTGCTCGTATCCGTGCCGGCGGGCGTGACATCGACCGAGCGTCGTGCGGTCATCGAGGCCGCCATAAAAGCCGGCGCCAAAAATGCCTACGTCGTCAAAGAGCCGATTCTCGCTGCCATCGGCGCAGGCATTCCCATTCACGAGGCCATGGGGCATATGATCGTGGACATCGGCGGAGGCACGACAGACGTAGCAGTTATTTCGCTTGGTGGTATTGTGGCGTCAACGTCAGTCAAATGCGCAGGCAACAAACTGGATGCAAGCATCACTGACTATATTAAAAAAACATTCAACCTCGGCATCGGTGACAAAACTGCAGAAGATATCAAAATGAAAGTCGGCTCTGCCATACCGATGGACGAGGAACTTTCGATGACCATCAAAGGCCGGTATTTTGTGACCGGACTTCCGCGTTCAGTCGAAATAAAAACAAACGAAATTGTGAAAGCGATAAGCAAGGATTTGCGCGAGATGATTTCCGCCATCAAAGATGTCCTGCAAGAAACTCCGCCAGAGCTGTCGAGTGATATTATTGACCGAGGCATCATCATGACCGGCGGGTCGTCGCTGCTGCGCAACTTTCCGGAGCTTGTCTTTCGGCGTATCGGCGTGAAGGCGGTGCTTGCGAAGGATGCGTTGTATTGCGTGGTGAAGGGGACGGGCATTGCGTTGGAGCATTTGGATACGTATAAAAAGTCGATCATTGCGAAGAGGTAATCGAAATTTTCAATCTCTTACTCGGCCATCCGTCTCTCGAGACCGCTCGTCCCGCCAGCGCAGGACTTGCTTTGTGCTCGGCCTCGACTTGTCAAGAGCCCTTGTTGCACAGGGTCATTGACAAGACCATGCTCGAGGCCTGCGCGGTCTCTCGATTCGGATGACCTCGACGAGATTGAAAATTTCTGACTTCTGTGATATCTTATCATTCAGAGGAATAGCAAATGAGAAACGTTGTTTTGGAAGTTTTGGATGTGTTCTATAGACTTAATTTTGTGATGCCAACAGATCTCGCGGAGGTAAATCCAGCCTTTACTAACATTGACTTCACAAATAATTTTTTAAAAAAAATGGTGGATGCAGGACTGCTTCTGTCGTAGAGAATGCCAGGAAACATGGTGCCGTTTATAATGGCATCTGGAGGACAGGAACACATGCAGCAACGCATAAAAATCGAAAGAATAAATTTAGAGTTCAACGCCAATGCCTCCCCGCAGTAGGGAGGCATTACCATATCTGTGGTAGAATAGTCGTATGAAAATTTTGGAAACTACATGGCGGGCGACGGGATGGATGCATCATGCGTATTTTTTGGTGGGTGGTGGGGAGGAAACTGTAGAGGGGCTGGTGGGGTTTTTGGAACATACTGTGGGAATGCGGACGGTGGGGAACCCGGATGTGTGGCGCGGGAAGTTTGCGACGTTGAACATTGACGATGTGCGCTTGATTACCGAAGCGCAACAGATGAAAAATTTTGGTGATGACAGCACTGAAAACAAAAAAGAAAAAAATACAAAACAAACGAGTCGCAAGGTTTTCATCATTGAAACAAATTTCATTACCGAAGGCGCGCAAAATGCATTGCTTAAAGTTTTTGAAGAACCGACTGCTGGCACACATTTTTTCATCATCTCTCCGCAAGACATTCTCTTGCCGACTCTGCGATCGCGTATGCAGATTATTGACACTCGTGAGGAGACTGCAATGCCGAGAGAAAACATTGAAACTACCGGCGTTCTCAAAATGAAACTTGGTGAGCGACTCATACTGGTGAAGGGAATCGTCGACGATATCAGTGACGAGAACAGAACGAAACAAGATGCCATTACACTATTGAATACGGTTGAGCGAGAACTGTACGACCGTGGTGTGGAAAAATCCGCTCACTCACTCAAACTATGCGAGCACGCTCGCGCTTCGCTCTACGACAACGGCGCACCGATAAAAATGATTTTGGAAAACGTGATGCTAAATATTTGAAAATCATTTTTTATATGGTGAACGGCGGGCTCTGGTAAGAGCTCCGCCGTTTTATGAAAGCGAAAAACTAAACTGCTAAGCGAACACAAACGAACGAGAGGGCGCAAAGGCCTCTTTCTTTTTCGCCACGATCCGGGATTCTGGCATCGGGAGGACGAAATAATTCCGATCATTCGTGTGAACAGCTCCCGGGTTGAGTGCTGGTCTCCACACGTCGGAGATGTCGCTTGCAAGCATGGCGCCCTCGGGGATTTTATCGTAGAGGGCAACCTTTTCTCCATACAGTTTCTGACGCGTCTTGGGGTGATAATGCACTTGAGGCATTTTTCTCTCCGCTGAGAATTTAACTTCTTCTAAAGTTCATCCTACCTCCGATAGACAAGATCTGTCAATATGCGGTATGATTAGTTTTCCACAACCAAAAAAATGACCTACAATTTCACACAATTTAAAACAAACACTGCTGACATCGAGGAGTGGTTGCGACGCGAGTTGTCGACCATTCGCACGGGGCGAGCTACACCGGCAATACTCGACGGCGTCAAAGTCGAAGCGTATGGATCGTTCATGCCGTTGAACCAAGTCGGAAATATTTCGGTGTCCGATGCAAGAATGCTCGTTGTCACGCCATGGGACGCAACATTGTCGAAAGCTATCGAGAAAGCCATTGCTGATGCGAACCTCGGGCTATCGGTATCGGGTCAGAGCGAGGGTGTTCGAGTGATGTTTCCAGAACTGACAGCCGACCGTCGTACAGCGCTTTTAAAAATTGCAAAACAGAAACTGGAAGATGCACGTGTCACTCTGCGCAGTGAGCGTGAGAAAATTACAAAAGATTTCGACAAACAGCAAAAAGATAGTACGATGTCCGAGGACGATATATTCCGCGCAAAAACCGAATTGCAGAAAATGATTGACACAACCAATATCGCGCTCGACGCAATGCTCACCAAGAAAGAAAGAGAGATTGGGGAATAAAATCAGCTAACTATGTCCGTTATCATTTTCATCATTTCGCTGGCAATACTCATCCTCGTACACGAGTTCGGTCATTTCATCGTGGCAAAAAAGTCGGGTATTCGCGTGGACGAATTCGGTCTCGGCTTTCCGCCGAAAATCATCGGTAAAAAGTTTCGCGGTACGGAATACACACTGAACTGGATTCCATTCGGCGGGTTTGTTAAAATTTTTGGCGAGGATCCGCACGCAGATGAAATCACGCCGGAAAACCGTTCGCGTAGTATGTACTACAAACCGAGATGGATTCAAGCGCTCGTACTCGTGGCCGGCATTGTTATGAACTTACTCTTCGCATGGCTTCTCATTTCACTCGGTTTTATGCTCGGTTTGCCAAGTCCTGTTGATCACGAGGGTTTTGGTACGGTGGAGAACGCGCATGTCACTGTTGTGGAAACTTTGCCCGGTTCGCCGGCAGAAAAAGCCGGCTTGCAAAGTGGTGACCAAATCGTTTCCGTTTCAGACGGCCACACAATGCTCACAGACACAGACGTCACGACAGATAGCATTTCAAACATCATATCACTGAGCGGAAGTCAAGGCGTCATACTGCAAGTCGAGCGTGGTACGGAACCGTTGAAAACAATTTCTCTCGTGCCGGATACGACACTCGTACCTGGTAGGCGAGTCATCGGCATCGACATGGATTACATCGGCACCCTTCAGTTGCCGGTCGGCCTGGCACTCGTCCAAGGTGCGCGCGACACAGCCGGACTAACGTGGCAAACCGCAGTTGGACTATGGCAGTTTCTGAAAAATATTTTCATTTTGCATCCGGACTTTTCACAAGTGGCCGGCCCGGTTGGCATCGCTCACACAGTCGGCCAAGCCAAACAACTCGGTTTTGTATACTTGCTCTCGCTCGTGGCACTCATTTCTATAAACCTGGCGGTGATCAATCTCATTCCTTTTCCTGCACTCGACGGCGGACGCTTGTTTTTCATTTTGATTGAGGTAATTATCCGCCGTCGCATCAACCCAAAAGTCGCCCAATGGGTCAACACCGTCGGCTTCGTCCTGCTCCTCATTTTAATGCTCGTCATCACCGGCCACGATATTTTCAAGTTGTTATAATGCTGACTTTACCGACAAAATAAAAGTATCCTTGACATGGATCCATCAGATGGGGCTGTCCAGCAGTACGGATGGCCCCGATCGTACGATTTCAAGGAGAAGGAAATGGCAGATTTTAGAAAGATGTTGTTTGGTTGCGTAGACTTCTAGCTCGCTTTAGCTGAAGCTTGCGTCAACCACTTGCGGGGCACGCTTTGAAGTGCCCCGTTTTATTTGTCCAAAAAACTTTTTTCCTGTAGTATGAGGTCATGAGACAATCACACCTTTTTACAAAAACCCGCAAGGAGGCGCCGGCGGACGAGACGTCGAAAAACGCGCAACTTCTCATCAAAGCCGGATTTATTCACAAAGAAATGGCAGGGGTGTACGACTACTTACCACTCGGACTCATCGTGCTCCGAAAAATTCAAGACATCATTCGCGATGAAATGAACGTCATTGGCGGTCAGGAAATCCT
>CAYNFW010000012.1:0-12314 GCA_964396805.1 uncultured Candidatus Saccharibacteria bacterium
ATATTTTTCGAACAAGAAAATCGGTGCGGTCTCGGGTCATACCGACGTTTATAATGTTGATACAAATATGCTCACGCGCATGCAAGCAGTCAGGTATTTTGTCGCCTTTCGGGTGTATAAAGCGGCGGAGTCAATATTTGGTAACGTGACTTGTTGTCCCGGATGCTGTTCAGCCTATCGAAAATCATACGTTGATCCGATTCTCGATGATTGGCTCAACCAAAAATTTTTGGGGGTGAAATGCACCTTTGGCGATGATCGGAGTTTAACCAATTTTATCATCAAAAAATATGATGCCGTGTACGCGCCGGAAGCAACCGCGCTGACCGTAGTGCCTGACACGTTCAAAAAATATATCAAACAACAACAACGCTGGAAAAAATCATGGGTCAGGGAAACATTCATCGCTTCGGCGTTCATGTGGAAGAAAAATTTCTTCGCAGCACTTTCTTTTTATTCCTATATTTTCCTGGCGTTTGCCGCCCCATTCATTTTTCTCCATGCGGCAGTGTATTATCCAATCTTCAAATCACACATCTTGCCCTTCGCGTACCTGCTCGGTTTGGCTTTAATGCTCATATTGCACGGAATTTATTACAGAAATTACAATAAAGGAGAAAAGTGGTTTTTACCCGTCATCACTTTTTGGTTTTATACCATTGTTCTCATGTGGCAACTGCCATGGGCCTTTGTCACCATGACCGATACTCGCTGGGGTACCCGTTAAAAATATAACCGCACACATATGTATACAAACCAGTCGATATATAAAAAAATAAATTTTATCGGTGTGAGCGCACTGCTTTTTATGCTTATCAGTGCAACATTATATATCAAAACCTACATACCTCCGGAATATTATTCACCGGACGCCGCCTTTCGCACGGTTGTCTTGTCGGCTCAATCCGTTGGGTACGGTCTTCTGTTTGCACATTCCGGCGGAAACGCAAACCAGTTGGCTTTTGCCGGTACCAACTCTTCGTCTGTCGGGGCGACATCTACCATACAGGCATCATCATATGCCGTGGATGTTCCGGTGCTTTTGTACCATGGTATCGTCACCAAACCCGACAGATATAATATGACCGCTCAAACTTTTTCAAACCAGATGCTCGCTCTAAAACAGGCCGGCTATCAAACGATTACACTCAATGATTTTTATCAGTTTATGAACGGTACAAAAAAACTGCCAGACAAGTCGTTTCTTTTGACGTTTGACGACGGGCGAATGGATAGCTACCAAGGAGCTGATCCCGTTTTGAATGCACTCGGTTTTCATGCCGTGATGTTTGTGCCTACGGGAGACATATTGCACAAAAAAGTGTTGCCCGGAAGTTATTATCTCGATGAAGTGGCTTTGCACGCGATGATTGATTCCGGTAGGTGGGAACTCGGATCTCTCGGTATCCAAGCCAACACTGCCGGAGGGGAAATACCGATTGACAGTGCTGGCACTCAAGGTAATTTTTTGAGTAATAAAATGTGGCTCGCAGACTCCGGTCGTCTTGAGACGGATGAGGAATATATTACGCGCGTGAGCAACGAATTGGTCGGGTCAAAAGCCGATTTACAGAACACTCTAGGTGTCCCGATTACCACTTTTGCGTATCCATTTAGTGATTATGGACAGGAATCACGCAATAATTCTCGAGCAGTTTCTATCATAAATGAAGCGTTGAAACAAAATTACACCCTCGCGTTTCAGCAAGTGTGGCCTGTTGACAATACGTTCATGTCCAATTATCAGAACACTGATGACTATCACATACGCAGGATCGAAAGTGGTACGGATTGGACCGGACAACAACTTGTTCATGTGCTTGGAGATATTCGCGCCAAAACACTGCCTATCACAGATTCTTTTTCGGGCAATACCGGGTGGAACGGAACGTGGGGTAATGTTTCGGTAAGCGATTCCGCACTTCATTTGAGCGCGACAGCCACAACATCCGGTGCATTTGCCTATCTTGAAGGAACGGGTGGATTAAGCGATTATGCTTTTGTGGCAACAATGCAATGGAATTCAGGCAAAGCAGTTTCTCTTTTCTCTCGGTTCACGGACGGAGATGACACAGCGTCATGCACGTTCAATCAAGACAGCGTTCGTATCGATCAGAAAATCGGCGGAGTGGACACAGTTCTGACCACGGTTGCCAATCCGGTCACTCTTCCGGCGCGAAGCATGGTTGCCGTATCTGTGTTTGGCACCATGATGCAATGTTACGAAGGTTCTCGATTGGTCGCTTCGGCTCATTTGCCCACACAACTGAACAACGGCGGAGTCGCTCTTCAAGTGTGGAATTCTACAGTCGGGTCTGCGAACGTTTCTTTTTCGAAA
This sequence comes from uncultured Candidatus Saccharibacteria bacterium, assembly GCA_964396805.1. Classification (GTDB taxonomy): domain Bacteria; phylum Patescibacteriota; class Minisyncoccia; order Phycocordibacterales; family DATDWN01; genus CAYNFW01. The sequence goes on from CAYNFW010000012.1 coordinate 2,339, forward strand.
GTTCAGATTATTCCAAATAGTCAAGCATCATCCATCCTTCACTCGTTGCCAAGTTACTGATTCTTGAGTGCACATTCGGGGGAATATTACAGAGGCATTAAAGGACCGAGTAAAACTCAGTCCCTTAACACATCACGTAGTATTTGAACTAGACTACATGTGCATCAAACGCGAGCTCTCGTGTCTCATAACCACGAAGCTGGTACTACTCTATCAGAACGGCAGTGAAATAATTGTGAAAAATCGAAATTTTTGAAAAGGAAAACCCGGGTACTTCTGGTACTGCCGGGGTTGGGTCCAACATTAGCACCATGTTGCGATATCGATCGCTACTTGGTCGTTGTGTCGGGCGTGGTTTTTGTTTATCTCTACGTATTTACCTGTAAAGATTTGGTGGACAAGTTTTGAAAGTTTGTCATCGATTTCGACGGGAAATGAATTTTCTTTGGCATATTTTTCCCGAATTTTCTTACGGATGACCCCAGTATTGCAAAACACCGCGTCGAGTTTTGTCTTCTTAAGTTTGGAATATTTAAGGATATCCAGAACGAAATCAGACGCTTTGTAGTTTGGCGTCTCACGCCCGTTGGAAATTAAATTCGTTACCAAACCAATTTTTGCCTTTGACTGGTTGATTGCCTTGCCAAATCCATCAACTAATGTATTCGCAATAATCGATCCCCACCAACTTCCGGGACAAAATATAATTTTGTCGGCATTTACTAGAGCTTGCGCAGCCTCTTCGTTGATAGAAACGGTTGGATCCAAATACATCATTCTAATTTTTTTAGAGCCGTCTGATGATGAAAGAGTGTCAAACAGGTGTTCGCCTCGCAATTTACTTCCGTTTCCACCAGTTGTGATGGCGCTAAGCCACGATGGCTTTGAGCTGATTGGAACAACACTGTTTTTTACGTCGACAATCTCACTCAGTGTCCGAATAGCCCTGAGTGGGTCCTTAGTTCGTCCAGTGATTGCTGCAAGGTTGTAGTTTCCCGATTTGGTGCCATCGGGAAAAACAAAATCGAGCAAGGCTCGTCGTTCTTGTGGCAGATCATCAGCCATAAAGGATTCAATACCTCTACGGCAATCTCCCACTCCGATTAAATCAGACATCATATCGCACAAATCTCCACTGTGACCACCGCGGTCAAAACTTGTTTGGAGTAATGTTGTATATGGTCGATACTTTTTTAACTCCCCGTTGACTCTAACGAGGCCGGTGCCCCCTCCTATCTCAACAATTCGCTCATCCACCCTTGCAAGTTTTTTCTTCAAAGTGCTATCCTCCACGCACATTGTATCCATGTTTGTGCAAAAAAATCAAGTCAACACACGCTTCAGTTCGTCTTCATCTTGTTTTATGTAGACTTTAGATATGAGAAATGTCTGGCTTCGCGTCACGGGTATCATTGTTGTCATTGGTGTTGGTGTGTATTTTGCGTATGCGTTAAGACACCCGTCCGTGCACGCGGACAGCGAACAGCCCATCGGCGTATCCACTTCAACCCTTGTCGCTCAAGTTGCCCAGGCTGTTATCAATAGTCAACAAGAAATCACGCGTCAGGAAGAGCTTGCTTTGGAAGCCTCAACCACTGCGGCGGAGGAAAAATTGAATGCCCAAAAAACTGCCGCCCACCCACGCACCTCCACTCCATCACAACCCATTATTATAAAACACACTCCATTGCCATTACCCATACCGCAAGCGGTGACGATCCCTGCGCAGTCAATACCTGTTTTACTTTATCACGGTGAGGGCGGTTCCATGCAAAACACCCCGACCCAACTTTTTGCGGACCAAATGCAGGCGCTCAGTGATGCCGGCTGGCACACCATCACCTTGGAGCAGTTTCAGGACTTTGTAAAAAACGGCACACCGGTTCAGGACAAATCTTTCCTGCTTACATTTGATGATGGGAGAAAAGACACGTACTATGCAACCGACCCAATTTTACAAAAACTCGGATTTTCCGCCGTGATGTTTGTCATTACCGGTTTTTCGATGCCAGACAACGGTGGTACATCAACATTTTATCTGTCTCAACAGGAACTTGAAACTATGTTTGAGAGTGGCAGGTGGGAACTAGAGTCACACAGCAAGGAGGCTCACCGTTTCTATACTATTACCACGACTCTGTCCACAAGTACGATCCCGACTGTATCGACAAATGGCGGGTCGACTGCTACGACCACCCCCGGACATTTTTTGAGCAACCGTTTTGTGGTTACGGATCCATTGACCGGCGTATACAGGTTTGAAACCGACCAAGAATTTGCCCGTCGCATCGCCACTGATCTGGTGTTGGCACAGCAGACGCTTCAGAATGATTTTGGAAAACCAGTGACTGCGTTCGCATATCCCCTGAACGATTATGGACAAGACACCGTCAACTTTCCCGGATCAGAAGCCATTGTGTCACAAGTCGTATCATCGTTGTACACTACAGCGTTCTATCAAGCATATCCGGGTGAAGGCGAGACATTCAACTATCCTGATTCTTCAGCCTTTATGTTTCGCAGAATCGAACCGGGAGTAAATTGGAGTCCGCAAACACTTCTAGACGCGCTGAACGCAGGCCGAGCAAAAACACTTCCATACACATCATCGAGTTTTGGCGGGGAATGGATCGGTGGGTGGGGGAGCCTTACGGGCGGAGACACGTTGACACTGTCTGCCACGCCAACCACATCCGGAGCCGAGGCATTTCTCCAAGGCTCGCAACTATGGAAAGATTATTCTTTCAACGCAACGGCGGACTGGCAAAGCGGTTCGGAAATGTCACTGATCGGTCGCCGAGCTGATTTGCAGGATTATATCAGTTGTGATTTTACAGACGGGGGAATATTTTTGGACAAACATATTCAAGGCGTATCGACTGTCGTTGCAAGCATACCGTTTTCTCCAGGTGATGTGAGCAAACATACTCTACACTTGTCTCTCTCTGCCCAAGGCAACAATATTACGTGCAGTAACGGAGCACTTGGCGGCACGATTTCAGGCGTCGTGGCCGAACCAATCTTGCAAAGTGGGGGCATTGGGGTCCAAACGTGGGACAAATTGTTGTTCGGAGCGAAAGTCAGTTTAAGCGACATTCAAGTGCAATAGAAACGACTTCCTATTCGGGTCGTTTCTATTCTTCCAATTATTTTTTATTTGATCGGATTTTCTCCGCGAATAATCCGGATGAGAAATAAAATAATAGCGATGACAAGAAGAATATGGATGTACCAGCCGATTGTATATACACCCACAATTCCGAGAAGCCACAGAATGAGTAATATGATAGCGATAGTGATAAGCATGATAGTAGAGTTAGATAATAATTGATCGACTAAATCATTATTTACTTTTGTGCGTGTTGCTTCCATGAAGACAACTATTTTTGTCCTTCCAAAAACTGGAAGACGAGCTCGTTTGTCATGAATGTTTCGACGTACATGCGCACGCGGAAACGCTCGGCGTCTTTATAGTTGGCAAGAATATGCTCCATTTCCTTTTTTATATCCTTTTCTGCTGGGGTAATATGTTCCTCGCGGGCGATTTCACTGAGAATGACTTGTGACTTGGCACGTTTGACTGCTGTTTCTTGCCATTCTTTTTTCAAGTCAATTTCAGTTTTTTTGATATGTTTCAGATAATTTTCGTATGTCACACCAGCTCGGGCGATGTCATCCTTAAACTGGGCGAGCATTTTTTCCATTTCACCATCGATGATAATGTTCGGTAGTTCAATAGTTGATTTTTCCATAATGCTCTCGAGTATGGCTGTGCGTTTTTTGTCTTTTTCTTTCAATATTTTTTCTGAAGCGATATTTTCGGAAATCTTCTTGCGCATCTCGGCCACATCAACGAAACCGCCGATCATTTTTGCAAATGCATCATTCACTTCCGGTAAGTCTTTTTCAGCGATTTCGGCATGGTCGTGCGAATGTTCGTCGAGTCCCAATCCCTCGTGCATTTTCTGGTGCGCAATATTCTGGCGAATGTTTAGTATGACGTCATCGATTTCTTTTTCGGTCACCTCCGGAGTTTTTGGTTCCTTGACATTTTCTTTTACGGCAAGTTTTTTGTAGTCGTCGAGTTTCACATCCGGTGCAAGCGATGTTTTAATTTTGAATTCCAGCGGATTACCCGGCGCAAGTTTGGTAATGACGATTTCCGGTCGGCCGATAGCGTCTACATTGTGCTCGTCAAGAATATTCGGATATTCCTCTGAGAGGGCAATTTCAGCCGCTTCTTCGAGAAGTCGCACCTCGCCAACCTTTTGGGCAACGAGGGCTTCTGGCGCGTTTCCCTTGCGGAAGCCGTCGAGCTCAACTGTATCGGAGAATTTTTTCAACGCCTGTGTCCGCACCTCGGCCATTTTCTCAGCGGTAATGGTGCCGACAATTTCCATCTCTCGGTTCGGCAGGGAATTCAGCACAATGTTCGTATAATTTTTGTTTGTCATAGTTTTTCCAATATATAGGAAAAGACACATTTTTACAAATGTGTCCCGTGTTTCCCCTTTTTCTATTTTTTATTCAACGTAGTCGTCGCTGTACTCGTTGCCGTGATATGGACTTGAATAGGCGGAAGAGTCTCCACGACATTGGCTTGGTTTTCGGGACTGGTTGGAGGATTTAATCGTGATTCCTCTATGCGTTTGCCCCAGAAATACAGCGCACCAAGAATGATGATGGCTAGAATAATAATGGTGCCGACAACACCTCCGACGGAAGATTTATTTTCTGTGGAAATTTGCAAATCTTGTTGTGGAGAAGGTGTATCCATGCCACTAGTGTATCACATTTATTTTTTGTACGCTTCAACCCCTTTGTGGAAAGCGGCAACAGCCTCAGCTTTGTCCCCAAACCCGTCGATAGTTACCACTTTTTTTTGCAATTGTTTGTATGTCAGAAAATAGTGTTCAATTTCTTTCAGCGTGTGTTTATTGACATCTGCGAGATCCTGAACGTGTTCCCATCGAGGGTCACTGACTGGCACGGCAAGGATTTTGGCATCCGGCTCGCCCGAGTCGGTCATACGTACAAGTCCTACTGGTCGAGCTTTGACCAAAATCCCAGGGAAAAGCGGGTATGTCGTGAGTAGAACAATATCAAGCGCGTCGCCATCCTCCCAGAGTGTTTGCGGCACGAACCCATAATCAAACGGACAATCCTGCGTCGAATAAAACACACGATCGAGGGCAATAATCCCTGTGGCCTTGTTAATCTCATACTTATTCTTTGACCCCTTGTTAATCTCAACAATAACATTCATCTCCTCCGCACTACCCGGCGCGACATCTTTGAGTAAGTTCATATTTTTACATTAAAATTAGTAACGAATACCAAAACTATACAGGATTTTGTCCCACAAAATCTACTTGACATTTAAATAATATATAGTACCCTAGTGGAAGGAGATTTTGTTATGACTAACGAGTATTTTGATGCATTTCGGTATTCGATGGGGATATGGGGAATTGCTGTACTATTTGGGTTTACAGTGATCACTCTTAAACTTAATGTCCCAGTGTGGGTAATTGGAACAATTATTCTAATTTCCATGGTCGCCATGTTTGTCGCGGCATGCACATTTTAGCAGTGGTTATGTGGTCATTATAATTTTGAGACCACTCTCGCAAGGAGTGGTCTTGTTTTGTAAAATTTTAAACTCACCACTAAAAAATCTCGTCGAAATCGTAAGTTTTTACGGACATTGCGCAGAAGTTTAGAAAATAAAGACGAACGAGAAGAAGCCTGAAGCGGTGTTTGAGGAGTGTACTCACGACGAGTTCGCGAGAAGGCTCTGGAGTGAGGATATTATTTTCTTGAACGAGAGTAAGGGCACACTTATGCACGAGGTACTCCTCGGGCCAAAGCAAAATCTCACCAGAGATTTATGCGGGTCCGGAAAAACTTGTGACGAGAGGAGATTTTTGTAATTATTCCGAATCTTCAACCGGAGCAGGAACCGGCGCTGCACTCGACTGAATATCAATCTTCCACCCAGTCAGCTTTGCAGCCAAGCGCACATTCTGTCCACCTTTACCGATAGCAAGCGACTGCTGATCCTCCGCAACCTTCACAACAGCCTGCTTCTCCCCCTCGTTTATTTCTATCGACTGAATCTTGGCAGGCGAGAGCGCCTCCTCGATGAATTTCTTCGGATCCTCCGACCATTCGATAATGTCTATTTTTTCACCGCCAAGCTCCGACATAACGGTCGAAACACGGACACCACGCTGACCAACCATCGAACCGACGGGGTCGATGTGCGGATCGTTCGAGGCAACGGCGATTTTTGTACGACTACCCGCTTCACGTGCGATGGATTTCACCACAACCATACCGTTGGCAATTTCAGGTGCCTCGGTTTCAAACAATTTTTCCAGGAATTTCGGATGTGATCGGGAGAGTCGCAGAAAAACACCTTTGCCGGAATCCTCAACACGATACAAATACGCGCGGATGCGTTCACCTTGCCCAAAACGTTCGCCTGGAATCTGTTCCTCGTACGGAAGTATTGCAGGTGCGCGACCCATGTCGATGAAAATATTGCCACGCTCCATGCGTTGGACGGTACCGGAGACTATTTCACCCTCGCGAGCACCGTACTGCTGTATGATGGACACTTTTTCAGCCTCGCGGATTTTCTGCATGATGACTTGCTTGGCAGTTTGTGCGGCGATGCGTCCGTAATCCTCCTCACCTTCAAGAGGAAAGACAAGCTCCTCGCCGAGTTTGGTGTCTTTTTTGATGCGTTTTGCGTCGGAAAGCAAGATGTGTTTTTCAGAGTTGTAGAGTTCTTTTTCCGGTTCGAGCGCCGCTTCTTCTGGTGTGTCACTTGCATGGTTTGCGTCGTATTCATCAAGTTCGTCTTCAGTCATAAAGACTGTCGATTCATCGACCACAATTTTGACCTGGAACATTTCCGTTTTGCCGGAGTTAATATCAAATGTAGCACGAATAATCTGGCCTTTTTTGCCATATTCTTTTTTATATGCGGTCGCCAAAGCAAGCTCGATTGCCTCGATGATTTTCTCTTTTGGAATACCACGCTCCTCCTCGAGTTGTGCGAGCACCGAATGTATTACTTTTAAATCTAACATATGTGTATTGGTTATTTTATTAAATCGGTTTAATTGTACCTTCTTGGTATTTTTTAGGCCAATTTGAGTAAAAAAATGGCTCGGCGTGAGCCGGCTTTCGTTTACCTTTATATAGTATCATACATGCCTCAATTTTGTCAAATCAATATTGTGCACGTTTTCTTTCGCGGAGTAGTGTACACCGTTTACTTTCTTATACACAAAATTGTGCGCATTGAAAAAATATTTTTGATATACTTAATGCAAGGAAATTTCCTCTTTTTATTTTATGCACATCGAAGAAACACAATTGAAGTATTTCATACTCGACTCGGGACTTGTCTCCAAGGCGGATGTGGCAGTGGCAGAAAAGGAAGCGCACGACAGCGGGGACAGCATCGGTAAAGTGCTCGTGGCCAAGGGCAAACTCTCCGAGGATGATTTGCGACGCATGCAGGCGTACATTCTCGGTATCCCGTTCGTCGATTTGAAAGACGAGAAACTGCCGTTTGACGTGCTCTCGCTCATTCCCGAGCCGATTGCCCGCAATCACAACGTCGTGGCGTTCAAGAAAAGCGACACAGCTATCGAGGTGGCCATGCTCGATACAGAGGATTTGACAGCAATTGATTTCATCAAGAAAAAAGTGGCACTCAAAGTTCTGCCACGTCTGACCGACAACGAGTCGATGAAGTCGGCTATTCTGCAATATCAGAAGTCTCTCAAGGCCGAGTTTGGTGATTTGATTCAGAAGGACGCCGGCCAGCTGAAAAATATTGCCGATGTCGGTGCCGATGAAAACGTCAAAGAAGAGGATTTGAAGAAACTGGCGGATGATGTGCCGGTGGTGCGTATCGTCGACACGCTTTTGAAACACGCCATCTTGCAAAACGCGTCCGATATTCACATCGAACCGCAAGAAGGCCAGCTCCTCGTGCGATATCGCATCGACGGTCTTTTGCACGATGCCATGATTTTGCCGAAAAATATCGGCTCGTCCATCACCGCGCGTATCAAAGTGCTCTCATCGCTCAAACTGGACGAGAAACGCTTGCCACAGGATGGTCGGTTCAAAATAGACATGAATGGCGAGAAGGTTTCGTTCCGTGTGTCGACCTTGCCGACGTACTATGGTGAGAAAACGGTTATGCGACTGCTTCGCGACTCGGTTTCCGGTTTTACGCTTGAAGGTTTGAGCTTTCACGGTACCGGTCTCGAGCGCATTCATGCTGCACTTAAATCGACCACCGGCATGATTTTGGCCACAGGCCCGACCGGAAGTGGTAAAACGACAACTTTGTATACTATTTTGGATATTTTAAATACGGCGGATGTGAATATTTCCACCATCGAAGATCCGATTGAGTATCAAATGAAACGTGTCAACCAAACGCAGGTTCGTCCGGAAATCGGCTTTACCTTTTCTGACGGGTTGCGGACGCTCGTTCGCCAGGATCCGGATATCATCATGGTCGGTGAAATTCGCGATAACGAGACGGCGTCGCTCGCGGTCAATGCCTCGCTTACCGGTCATGTCGTGCTTTCCACTCTGCACACCAACTCCGCCGCCGGTGCCGTGCCGCGTCTCATCGATATGAAAGTGGAACCGTTTCTTATTGTATCGACGGTCAATATCATCATCGCCCAGCGTCTCGTGCGCAAGCTCGTGCCGGATCAAAAAGAAAAATATGTCTTGACCAAAACAGAGCTCGCAACTCTCGCAAAGTCAGTCAACCTCGACAAAGTACTCGACGCTCTGAAGGAGGAAAAAATTGTCGGTAAGTCAGACGAATGGGAAAAGATACCGTTCTGGCGGCCGAAAAAAGGCGTCGCGTCCGAGGAAGGATACACCGGCCGCGTTGGCATTCACGAAATACTGAAAGTATCTTCACCGATAAAGGAAATCATACTTAAGGCCGGCACCGCGGACGCAATCCAAAAGCAAGCCGAAGCGGAGGGAATGCTCACTATGATTGAAGACGGTATCTTTCAGTGTGTGCAAGGACTGACCACCATCGAGGAAGTCTTACGCGTTGTAAGTGAATAGTTTCCATATTTTTTAGCGTATGGTATTGTGTTGCGGGGTGTTTATGAGTTCAGAAGAAAAAACACGAGAGGAATTTTCGAGAGACCAGCGGCTCCGGTCTCTCGCGGCAAATGCCTGTGTTGCCAAGCATACCACTGAAGGAACACTTCCATGCGAAGCTTGCATGGAAGAAACAAGAAAGAATTATGGTGTAGTGGAAATTAAAAAACCAGGTGGTCCGAGATTTTTTGGAGGTAGTGGTCGTCGGTTTTAAATTCTTCACAGTCAGACGAGGTCGGGAACTTGCCCGACCTTTTCTTATACACATTTTTTGTGCGGGAAAAATTTAATTTTGGTACAATAATGTAAAGGATAATTTTGTTTTTTCAAATTTTGTCGACGATACGAACTTTCCCGGAGCCTTTCGCAGTTCCTTAGAAAATAACAGCTCCACTCGTGACGGGGACACGAGAGAGCGCTTTATTTTCTTGAGGAACGAGAAGTTCGCTGGGCGAGCTCGCCCAGACAGATTGCTCCGGAAAAGTTTGTATCTAGAAAGAAATTTAAAAAACAAAATTATTCAACACACTCATGCCACTCTTCCATTACAAAATAATCGACGCGACGGGAAAACCGATGGAGGCGGATGTTGATGCCAAGGACAAGATGACGTTGTATCACACGCTCAAAAAAGACGATACGACTATCATCTCCGTCGAGGAAGTCAGAAAAAACCCGCTGAATTTTTCCATCAGCTTGTTTGGTGGAGTGAAAATGCATGACAAAATAATTTTTGCCAGAAATTTGGGTTCAATGATTGAAGCCGGATTACCCATCACTCGCGGGCTGTCTATTATAGAGCGTCAAAGTA
>CAYNFW010000013.1:0-12152 GCA_964396805.1 uncultured Candidatus Saccharibacteria bacterium
TACAAAATATTCTGCAAACCGGTCATAATCGACGGCAAATTTAAAAATGTATTCGACACAGTGTTTGCACCGTTTGTGTACGAAGTCTGCAAATCATTCTGTGCCTGGGTCAAGGCATCTTGTGTTTGGGTCAAGGTCAAAGTAGTTGCAGGTTCCTGCAACTTATCCAAAGAAATTTGCGCACTTTGAAGACTGATCTCGGCGTCACGTACTGCTTTCTCGGCCGTAGTCGGATCAATCTCGGCAATTGTCTTCCCTGCCGACACGTGCTGTCCAGCAGTCACTCCAACATAGGTAATCTCACCAGATGCTTTCGGCGACAAGTCAACTTGGTTCGAAGCCGACACTTGCCCCGTACCGGTGACTGTGGAGATGATTGTGTCCATTCCAACCGTCGCAGTGACGTACCGAGTGGAGGTCGAACTGCCCGTGAGACTGGCGTGAACTTGGTATCCGATAAAAAGGAGGATTACCAAACCGATTGTGCTGATAATCTTATGGTTAATAATATAGGTTTTGGCCGCTTGATACTTCGGCGCAAAAAATTGCGATATTGATGTCATGTCTCTATGATACACCTTGTGGGAAAAAATATTACACCGTATACTTTCTATATGGAACACATCTCATGGCGGGCACCCGAATATATTCACACCGAAAAAACGTCGGACTGGTATTGGATTGTCGGCATCGTGACGCTTTCCCTGGCCATCATCGCCGTCATTTTCAACGATGTCATCTTCGCCATTTTGATTGTCGTGGCAGTGGCGACTTTAGCGCTCTACTCTTCCCGTCCGCCGAAACTTCTGGAGATTGAACTGACTACGACCGGCATACATGACGGCGACACGTACTACCCATACGACGACCTCGACTCATATTGGATTGAAACGCGCGAAGTCTACCCAAAAATTATTTTGAAATCAAAAAAGAAACTGATGCTGTTCATCGTAATTCTCATTGAGGACGTTCATCCGCTCGACGTCGACGACTTCCTCGCACAATATCTGCCAAAAGAAGAACACCGCGAGCCACTCCTCGAAAAGGTGTTCCTGTGGTTGGGGTTTTAAATTTGACACAATGGACATATAATAGCTATCAAATAACTCATTCTTAACTGCTCCTTTCTGGTATCTTTTCTTAAAAAAAAGAGTATCAGCCATACAATCAAAAAAGGTATAGTTAGCGTCAAATATGCAAAACGGAAAGGTATTTCAAACATACTTAATATTATAACAAACCTCACTGTGCCCTCGCACGGAGTCGAACCGTGATTTCCAGCTTCGCAGGCCGGTGTCTTATCCATTGAACGACGAGGACGTTGAACATTCAAACAATATCACAAATCAACAAAAAAGCCATCGTTGTGATGGTTTTTTGTTTTGTGTAAAAAAGATTATTTTGCTTTTGTGATCATTGCCGAAATGCGAGACTTCTTTCGAGCGGCGGTGTTTTTCTTCAGATACCCGGTCTTGGTGGCCTTGTCGATGATTTTCTGAACCTGTGGCATCATGGCCTGCGCTTCTTTGACCTTCTTTTCTGCGATAAGTTTCTTGACTTGTTTGATCGCTTTTGACAACGCGTCTTTTTTGCGCAGGTTAAAGGCTCGCTTTTTCTGCGAACCTCGGAGAGCTTTTTTGGCTGATGTTGTAATTGGCATGAATTGGATACTATAGTAAAAGAGGAAATAAATCAAGGGGCGTTAAAAAATAAAAGGCTTGTTACACAACAACGTGTAACAAGCCTTAATTCACGAAAGATTTTTTACGACCAGAATGAATGGATTCAACATCGGCCCATCAACATCATGTACTCCGAAATTAGAGAGACAGTTCTCGAGATACTCACAGAAACCGACGTATCTCTTTTCTACCAACTTCTGAGGCACGTCGATCATATCGTCTGTGCTCATCCCAACTCTCACTTCCGTCTCCCACATGAACTCCGCGTAATCAATTCCAAAAACTTGCCGCCCGTACGGAAATTCGCGACGGCATTTCTCCCAAACTGCGAGCAATCCGCGCGTCCCGAGGAGTAAACCTTCTCGCCGTTTGCATTCTGCCACGCATTCTGCAAACGAAACAAATCCTTTTGCCTCGAAAAAATCAAGTGCATAGACCTCCCCCGGAACAAGTTCGTGCGTGGATTCGATGTAGTGTTCGTCCGAGATGCGAGAATCGAAATGATCAATTCTCTTTCGCTTAATCGTCGAGAGAAACACACCGAAAAAAAAGAGGATGGTGCGACGAACCAATCCTGAACGACGTCTTTCCTCTTTTTCGATTCTTCCCACAATGCCGCCGAGAGAATCGGTGGGCACAAACTTCACAGTCGGACCAACCTTCTTCCACACTTTCGGGACAAATGCTTTTTCCTCCTGTTTTTCTAGCACTGGAGCCGGTTTAGCTACCGGTCTAATAGGGACGGTTGGAACTGGAGCAGGGATCACTTTCGTTACCCGTGCACCATTCACAGACGGAGATGTGGTGGTAGGAGCCAGTGGCTTTGCGTCACACAAAGCAATAATCCTCGCCGAAATGTTGTTGATAATTGCCTGCCCTTCTTGGGCGGCAACAGAATTAGACTCATCAGAAATATTAGGTGTGCTTCTGATTTGACTCAATGCTTTTTCCGCAATCTGATTCAAAGTCGCTTTCCCCTCTTCCACAACTTTTTTGTCTGAAGCAAAAGTTGCCTCAGACGCCAAAGACTTTTTAACCCCCTCAGGCAACGCGGGGTCGATACCACCCGCCTCCACTCCTTCCCAAATAGTATCGTTGATAACACGTACAGCTGCGCGATTCATGTAAAATATCCTCCACCAACATATATATACTAAAACAACGCGAATGTCAATAGGTGTTTGAGCGGGTCTGCGGTATCATATAGTCATGATTGGACATCTCACCGGAACAGTTATTCATCACGACTTGAAGTCGGTTGTGCTCGACGTGCATGGAGTTGGGTACAAAGTGTTCGTCAATACCGGCGCACTCGACACAACATCAGAAAAAACCGTCAGTTTCTGGACATACCTCGCGGTACGGGAAAATGCTCTTGACCTGTATGGTTTTCCGACCAAGGACGAGCTCGATTTCTTTGAGTTGCTTTTAAGCATTTCCGGTATCGGACCGAAGTCGGCAAACAACATTCTCGCGATCGCTTCTCTGTCGAGCCTGCGACAGGCTATTTCTTCCGGCGACACGAGCCACCTGACCAAAGTCTCCGGCATCGGCAAAAAGGTAGCGGACAAAATCGTACTTGAGTTGAAAGATAAAATAGGAGTGACTGGCGAGGAATTTGGTACAAATATTTCCGGCGACGTCGACGCTCTGCTCGCTCTCCAATCCCTCGGTTACAGCGAACGCGATGCTCGCGAAGTGCTCAAAGGCACAACCGGCTCGACGGAAGAAAAAGTCCGTGGCGCATTGAAGCAGTTGAGTAAATAACATGCCCGAACTTCCTGAAGTTACAACCACCGTCCGCGGTCTGAACGAAGTGTTGAAAAAACTGACCATTACTGATATCTGGTCGGATTATTTTTTGCGCTCGGCAAACAAACGCACGGATAATATAAAAAACGAAACATATTTTGAAAAGTTTAAGAAAGAAATCGTTGGAGAAAAGTTTGTGCAGGCCGAGCGTCGCGGAAAAAATGTGTTGATACACCTCACACACGGAAAAACTATCCTCATCCATATGAAAATGACCGGGCATTTGCTCTACGGAAAATATGTGTGGGGTAATGGTCAGTGGAGAAGCACCGAAAAACTTTTATCAGACACGTTCAACCAGTTCATTCATTTACTTTTCTCGCTCTCAAACGGTAAATCACTCGCTTTTTCCGATATGCGCAAATTTGCAAAAGTTTTTCTTTTTGAGACCGAGACTCGTGCGCATGTTGCCGACCTGAAGATACTCGGACCGGAACCGCTCGACGACCTCACGCTTGAAACATTCATGAAACAACTTAGGACTAAATTAAATAGTAAAATAAAAACGGTATTGATGGATCAAAGAGTGTTGGCCGGTATTGGTAACATTTACTCGGACGAAATTTTGTGGGAAGCGGGCGTACATCCGGAGCGACGCGTGGAAAAAATCTCAACTGTGGAGATGAAAAAAATGTGGCAAGCGATGAAAAAAGTTCTCACGGAGGGTATCAAGCTCGGTGGCGACTCAATGTCCGACTATCGCAACATCCACGGCGAACGTGGCGGGTTTCAAAATTCTCACAAAGCATATCGCCGCACAACGCTCCCCTGCCTCCGTCGCGGATGCCCCGGGGTCATTCTGCGCAAAATCGTCGGTGGACGAAGCGCACATTTTTGTTCTGTGCATCAAGAGTAATCTGCAAATTTCACACACAACTTTTTCGTCATCGGAATAATTTTCTGGTGACGGAAAGTTGTGTGCGATATTCACAAATCTGTTGTACAATACAGACATGACTCGAGACGACTGGTTTGGTATTGCAATACTCCTCGGCATTTTGGCCGTCGCAATACTTGGTGGTTCAAAAAATTTCCATCCGCTTTTTACTCCCGCTCCTCTCTCACCTGAACAACAACAAGCGCAGAAACAGACACAGATCGAACAGCAAATCAACCAAACGCAAATTCAGGTCACGAACTTGCAACAACAACTGCAGGCGCAGGAGGATGCAAAGTCACATTCGCCATACTACGGTGTGGTGAATATTCAATGGGTTTCGCACTCAAACAGTGCCGCAAACGAATATCTCTCGCTCTCCGAAAGTAGTTCTGCCACCACCACAGTCGACATCACCGGCTGGACAATACAGAGCAAGGCAAGTGGCGTGACAGTGGAGATCCCGCAAGGCACATATTTGATTTTCCCGGACAATCTTAATTCAAAAGACGACATTATTTTTACCCCTGGGGACAATGCATACGTCATCACCGGTATTACACCGAACGGTTATAACTTCAAACTGAACAAATGTTCCGGCTACTGGACGCAATTCCAAAATTTCACGCCATCTTTCTACACATCATGCCCTAGACCGGCGCAAGAGGATTTGTCATCCATACCAAAACGTGTAGAAAACAATGCGTGCTTCGACTATATTGACTCGTTCCCGACTTGCCGCGTACAGACTGATCCCTTGCCAAATACATTTAGCGCCGAGTGTCAGCAATTCATCACACAAAAAATAAACTACGGAACATGCGTCAATGTGCACAAAAGTGACTCGGATTTTTACCTCCACCAATGGTACATCTACCTCGGACGTGGCACGCCACTTTGGCTCAACGAACGAGAAGACATCGTATTGCTCGACAACAACGGCAAAGTGGTCAGTGAGTTGAAATACTAAAGCAATAAAATTTGTGACAAAAAACTCCCCCGCACGATGCGAGGGAAAAACTACCACTATTGCCATTTTTATTTTCTCCCAACCGGAGCACGAGGCAAGCCAATATACTCCGAAAAAATTTCCGGGTCCTCACCTCCGAGACGCCAGAGAGCGATGTGTTGCAGACCGAGACTTCGTCCGAGAGCAATCTTCATAGCAACACTCTCATGATCTTCAAACCACACTGTCGTGTCTTGAAAGGTGTACCACGCTGTCTTCGTTTCCTCGTCGCGATCAAGCACTGCGTGTTTCTGCTCAGCCTGGTTTGTGTATGTTGCCCACGTACCCGAACCACGCACCGCGTTCCCCTGCCCGCTCCAACTCAAACCATACACGGCGATGCCCTGAACAAGCTTGTGCACGGGAATTACTTTCAGTGCTCGAGTAATATTTGATTGGATCCACGACAGATCCGCAAGTGGTCCGGGCGTCAGTTTCGTTTGCCCGTACGTCATGATTCGCACCTTGTCTGCCACCACCCCTATCCTCTGCCACGACGGCAAACAATCGTCGTTTGACTGCACCTCAATATCGACCGCAAGCGTTTTGCCGATAGCATGAAGCGCCTTCGCCACTTCCTCCACTAACTCGGCCAGCGCCGGTAATTCCGAAATATTGAAACCCTCGTAGTCGAGATCAATTCCGTCGTAGCCATGGCTTTGCACCAACGTCTGAATACCGGCGACATGCACCTGTCGCAAGGCCGTATCAGAAAACAGTGCTCTGACAAACTCCGGATGCGTACCATCGGATAAAACATTCATCAGAAGCGGTCGCAGAGTAATGTGGTTTCTCTGGGTAATGACAAAAAGTTCCGGACTGTCCACCGGTACTCCGTCAATCTGCTGAATGGAGGCGTCCGCTGTGATTTGATACCATGCCGGACCAACCTCGGCGATACTGTCAGCGTGTTGTCGCACGGAAGACACCCCGGCCTCCCAGTCATACTTGTGAAGCCACACCGCAAAAGGTCTGACATCGTTTCTGGAACGGATATTTTTTGTTTGCGTTTGAGCCATTGCCATACGCGTTTCGAATAGACCGTCAAATATACCAGGCACGCAGACAAAAACACACGCACACGCGAGCGCCGTCCACGCAACATCACGAGCAACACGACTTTTTCCAACCCTCATCACGTCTCCTTTTCAAACAAGAACTTCAATTCCAAAATCAGTATATCTATGGAATCATGAAGCTCAGATGAGGCGGTACTACACCCCCAACATCCGAAACAATGCCACGCCAAAAGCAACAGAAACGTTGAGGGACTCTTTCGTACCGTGCATGGGGATTTCGGCGATGGTGTCACAGAGTGAAAGAATCGCCGGCGGAATTCCCTCCACCTCGTTACCGACAACAAACAATACATTTTCCTTCTTACCGATTTTTACTTTTTTATAATCCACCGAGTTTTTGGATTGCTCGATTCCAATGAAGCGGGAGTGCGTTTCTTGTTTTAATTTTTTCAAAAACTTTTTGACATCCGCTATATCCGCTCCGATATACTCCCACGACACACTTTTCTCCGCACCAAGCGCCGTTTTTGCAATATCTCCGCGAGCACGGCCGAACCGATCGACAGGTGTCGGCGTGCAACCGGACAAGAAAATCTGTGTCACACCGAGAGTATCCGCCGTGCGGAACATCGAACCGACATTGTGCGTACTGCGAATATCGTGAAGTAAGACCATTTTCATCTCACGACTATACCACATTGCGTCCAATTTAAAACCTTAGTACAATACATGTATGCATCCACTTTCAACATTCCCCACATTGCTTTCATATGGCCTCATCGGCCCGACACTTTTGCGTATTTTTGTCGGAGTGTTTCTGATGTATCTCGGGCGCATGCGATGGATGAAAGAATGTAAATGGCTGGCACTTGTATATCTCGCCGTCGGCTTGCTCATCGGAATGGGATTGTATACCCAAATCAGCGCTATCGTGGGTATCGTCATTCTCTACTGCGAAGTCTGGTCAAAATGGCAACACAGAAAAAGTGAACCGGTAGCAATTGAAACATACTTGCTCTACAAACTCTGCATGCTCATTCTCATCACACTTCTCTTTACCGGTCCGGGTTTCTTCGCATTTGACCTACCGTTATAGGTACTCATCAAAAAGAGTGGACATTATTGTATTTTTTGCTATATTTTGTTAGTTACTTCACTGCGTATTTTTAGGTTGTATTTTTGCGCCCATAGCTCAGCTGGTAGAGCAGATCCCTTTTAAGGATAAGGTCGTTGGTTCGATCCCAACTGGGCGCACAATGAAAAAAATCTTCGCGTTTCTTTTTATCGTATTCCTCATTGGAATCGGTGTCTGGTACGTCAAAATACATCGCACCGTTAAAATCGTTCCAACCACGTCGACATACCGAAACAACGAAACAGGCATTGTCTTCATCTATCCGAAAACTCTGACAGTTAAAAACACAAACGACACAGGCGACACAGTCGTTATTCATCACGAAGTGCCTTTTGAGCATCACGACTACTGCGATTTCAAAGGCGAAGCGACCGGCACGTCACCAACACTGACCGACTTCAACGTGGCACTTCACGTCGACAATCTGGCTCTCGTCCCTGCTATACGTGCCGAGAGTCCGTACATTCCGGCGGAAAATTTCCTCAGCAACCAGGTCATCCCCTCGCCCGGCTTTATCGACCAAGTCACAGTCGGCAAACTTTCCGGCTACAAAATATTCGAAGGCACCGAAGGTTGCGGACAAACTACGTACTATTTCCCCGTCGGCTCCGGCAAAACACTTGTCGTCGAGGATGACCTCATCACTGTTTTCACAGGCGCAATTGATCCCTCGCAAACATCCTCCGCCCTGGCAGTACCCGGCATTATTTCAAAAACCGACCACGACAGCATTTTAAATTCTATTCTGCAAACAGTTTCGGTAAATTGAAACTACCCGAATGTAAATGTAAACGCTTTCAGTCCCGCTCCGGTGTGTATCTGCACTGTGTGTTCTTCCATATCCGGCAAGTCAATCAAATGATACAGTGTATCACCGGTAATGTGTGCCATCGTTTTTCCATCGACAACTTTCACGTCCGAGCCAAGTTCCGACGCAGGCACTGGCTTGCCGTCGAGCAGGACTTCAATGTCCGTGCCATTTGCGTTTGCCGATCCCGCCACAAAATACAATTCCTTTGCATTAAAATGATACACGATTGAATCGTCGCCCTGTGCATCCGCTTCCTGCGATTGAAAATTCCACGTCCCACCAAGATACAAAGTGTTATCTTCAAACGTCGTCGGCAGTGAAAGCGTCTGTGTGCCTGTCGTCGACTGCTGTCCATTCCCTAAGTATTCATTCCGCGCCGAGCCGAAATACGTTTCCGGACTTTGCGTTTGTATCGTTGTCACCGCGTCGGATGGATTAACGATGCCGGTCGGCACAGGAGTGGTGATTCCCAAAATTTGATTACGCTGCGCGAGAGCATCCTGAATTTTCTGTTCGGTTTCCGCGTACTGTCCCTCGCCGATTTGGTCGTACACCACGTACCCCGCCATATCGATGAGATATTTGTGCGGCCAATACTGGTTGCCGTACGCAGTCCATGTACCATAGTTGCTGTCCATAACCACGGGATATGTAATCCCCTCTTTTTTCACCGCAGCCATGACGTTGGCGTACACTTTTTCAAAATCAAACTCCGGCGTGTGCACACCGATAATGACGAATCCGTCGCCTTCGTATTTGTCGTACCAGGCATTCAAGTATGGCGTCGTTCGTTGACAGTTGATGCACGAGTACGTCCAGAAATCAATCATGACTACTTTTTTTCCGACGTATTGAGAAATGGTAATTTGTAGCGGATTACCCGTCGAGTCCGTGCCGGTATTAATGAACCCGGTTGGATCGGTGATTTCTTTTGCCACCGAGTACCCCGCCGACTTGTCCGACTGCGCAAGTTGCATGAGCGCAGATTTTATTTGGTCAGGAGTTTTCGTCGCTGATTTCCCCTTCGAAACAGGTGCACCAGTAGTTGATGATGCCAACGCCGTATCCCCCGTGCTGAGAATAGTCGATGTTGCCAACTGGTCGACTGTTGTGACATTGACCGCTTGAATGTGTGTTCCGCGAACGTCAACTTTACCGTGATCGAGATACCAGATTGCGCCAATGATAATACCGACAACAAGCAGAAGGAAAAAAGTGCGAGCTTTGGTGTATTGAGAAGGTTGATGTTGCGACAACAGTGGATTTTCTTCAGGCATGTTTTTATTTCAAAATTAAATTATTAAGGAAAGAAAAGTTTGCGATAATGGTCAGACTTTGGGTAAACACCAACACACCTATGGCAAGCAACAATACTCCAAAGATGATGTTGAGTATGTTAAGCAGTTTGGCGTGACGAGCGATGAACGCAGTGGCCTGCGCCGTGAAAAATCCGACAATGAGAAATGGCAAGCCGAGACCGAGCGCATAGGTCAGTAAGAGGAAAAAAGCCGAACCAGGCTGACTTGCCGCCAGTCCGAGAATGACACCGAGTGCTGGACCAACACACGGCGTCCAGCCAACAGCGAAGGCAAGACCAAACAGAAAAGATACGACGTACAGCGAGTTGATTTTCTTGGACAACTCCGGTGAGACGGTTGGTTTGTAGTCGCGCTCGAGAAACGGAATGTGAATGAGACGAACGAGGTACAGGCCAAAGAAAATAATGAGCACTCCCCCGATACGCCCGAGCCAGATTTTGACCGAGTACGCGGCAAATGCAAGGACAGTGTTGAGGAGAATTCCAAGCACCGCAAAGACAACTGAAAACCCGAGTACAAAAAAGATACTGTTGATGAAAATCTGTCGGCGTCGCACTCGCCCCACATCAGTATTAGCATCCGCACCTCCACCCACATCACTACTGCCCGCCAGATACGCCAGAAACCCGGGAATAATCGGCAAAATACACGGCGCCAAAAAAGACACTACCCCACCCACGAATGCCCCGAAGAAAGAAATTATCATACGCTATATAATACCATGCAACCCTTCGAGAAATAACATTGCTTTTCCCCAGTCTACATGCTATATTTATTCGGTATTTTATTAGCTTCACCAAACATTTGTCTACATTTGTCCGCATAAACAATCAAATACAGGCACCGACGCTCCGAGTTATCTTGGAGGATGGTGAGAATCTCGGTGTGTTGACCTTTGCAGAGGCACTGGGTAAGGCGCGCGATCTAGGTCAGGATTTGATAGAGATTTCGCCAAAAGCCGAGCCCCCGGTTGCAAAAATCATGGATTATGGTAAGTTTCAATATGCTGAAAACAAAAAGCAAAAGGTGGCAAAAAGCAAGGCACATACGGTAGAAGTGAAAAATATCCAGGTTAAAGTGGGCACTGGGGACAATGACCTCCAGCTTAAGGCCAAAAAGGCTAGCGAGTGGCTCAAGGAAGGACATCGCATCAAAATAGACTTGTTCCTCCCCGGCAGAACGAAATACATGGACATAAACTTCCTCAAGGAACGCATGGACAGAGTACTCAAGCTCATCACTGAGGAATACAAAGTTGCTGAGGAAGCTAAGAAAAGTTTAAAGGGATTGAGTATTGTCGTCGAAAACGCATAAATAATATGTCAACAAAAACTAACAAATCATACTCAAAGCGTCTCAAAGTCACTAAAAACGGCAAGATTTTGGCGCGTGGAACAGGACAGAACCATTTCAACGCCAAGGAGTCCGGTCGCCAGAACCAAAAGAAAAACCGCTCGGCAGAGTATCCGATGAGTAACAAAGACATCGCGAGATTTATAAAAAAATAACACACCCATATGACACGAGTAAAAAAAGGCGTTAATGCGCTCAAATCACGAAAAAATCTGCTCCGACGCACCAAAGGCTTCCGACACGGACGCTCGACCAAAGCGCGAGAAGCGACAGAGGCAATCCTTCACGCCGGTGCGTACTCTTTTGCTCACCGAAAGGACAAGAAAAGTGACGCTCGCAAGGGTTGGAACGTGAATATTTCGTACGCTCTGAAAGAAATGCAAGGGGACAAAAAGCTGTCGTACTCGAAAGTCATGGGTGGTTTGAAAAAGAAAAACATCCTCCTCGACCGCAAGATCCTCGCTTCCCTCGCAGCCGAGAATCCTGAGACGTTTAAGAAAGTAGTAACAATGGCACAATAAATATTCTACGAAACCGACACCCTTACAGATGTCGGTTTTGATATTCTCAGAGATGTCTCAGTGCTATACTCCCAAACCATAAAATCATACTTACGACCAGTCCAATAATTGATAGACCAGTCACTGTTAAACTGTACTCAGCCTGTTTTGATGTTGGTAGATAGTAGCGCACGCAGAGTACACTACAGACAAATAGCACAAGAAACAACAAGACAAACGCTAAAAGCATTGAAGTCCTCCCACTCAGTTATAGCATACAACGTATGTATCACAAAATATTTTACATCTCCAACTCGTACACTTTCCCCCGCTCGGGGTAGATTGCATCGAGGCCGGCGTAGTCGCGGAGGCGTTGAACGAGGTAGAGGGAGGATTTCGGCTCGCCCATAACCACAAACACTTTTTTGAGTGTCGCCTGTGCTTGCGCCGCCATTTCCACGAGGTGGTCGGAATCTTTGTGCGACGAATATCCGGAAATCATTTCGACGCGCGCGTTGACCGGCACCTGTTGACCGTCAATTTCAATCATGCCACCTTTTGTGCGGGCACCTGGTGAGTCCGGAACGAAGTCCTGTATAGCGCGACCAAGCGTACCCACAGCCTGATAGCCCATG
>CAYNFW010000014.1:0-11379 GCA_964396805.1 uncultured Candidatus Saccharibacteria bacterium
AAAAAGACCCCGCTGCACTTGGGGGTTTCGGGGAGGCGTTTGCCTCCCAAACTAGATTACCATTTCTACTAAAAAAGTCCAACGTACGTCGGACTTTTTTCATTTTATTTTTTTAGAACTATTTCAACTTGCTTCGTCGCAGGAATGCCGGTACGGCACCCCATTCGTCATCATCGGTATCATTGACATCGGTTTTCTTTTCTTCTTCGCGAGGCATAGTCGGAACTGAGTTGTAGATTTTACCCTTGTCTTCCTCCTGTTCGCGCTTCTCGGTTGTTGGAGTTGCCTGGAACAGTGTTTTGCGGGTAAAGTTTTCAGGGAAGTTTGAGGCTATCACAGTGATTTTGACCTCACCTTTTTTCAATTTTTCGTCGCGAACTGTACCGAAAATAATGCGAGCGTTAGGGTCGACAGACTCGGTAATGATTTTAGCCGCGTCCTGAATTTCGAACATACCGAGATCGTCCCCGCCGGCAATCGAGAAGAGTACGCCTTTGGCGCCGTTGATTGAAACCTCGAGAAGAGGGGAGTTAATGGCCGCTTTTGCCGCTTCTTCGGCCCGCTTTTCGCCTGTAGCCGTGCCGATACCCATGAGGGCAGGTCCGGCGTTTTCCATGATGGCTTTGATGTCGGCAAAGTCGATGTTGATGATACCTGGCGTAGTGATGAGGTCGGAGATACCTTCAACGGCTGATTTCAAGACATCGTCTGCCATTGCGAATGCACTTTTTGCCGTTGTCTCCTTGCTGATTGATGAAAGTAGTCGGTCGTTCGGAATGACGATGATGGCGTCTACCGCTTGACGAAGTTCTTCTAATCCAATATCGGCGAGCTTCATTCTCTGCTGTCCTTCAAAGAAAAATGGTTTGGTTACGACACCAACCGTGAGTGCACCCATCTCTTTCGAAATGCGTGCCACGATAGGTGCCGCACCGGTGCATGTGCCACCGCCAAGTCCGCCGGCAATGAAGACCATATCCGCTCCCTTGACCGCTTCCTGGATTTCCTCTTTCGTTTCTTCAACCGCGCGTTTTCCGAGTTCCGGGTTCATGCCCGCGCCGAGACCGCGTGTCAGGTTTTTTCCGATGTGAATTTTTCGTTTCGCCAGGGAGTGATGCAAATCCTGTGAGTCAGTATTGACCGCAATAAAATCCACCCCGCGAACTTTGGAGTCAATCATGTGGTTCAACGCGTTTTTGCCCGATCCGCCGATGCCGAGAACTTTGATTCGTGCGAATGCTTCTACTTCCGGTTTGATTTGTGGCATATGTGTATGTTGTTGCTGATAATGTTAAAATGCATTGAAAATGCTGTCGAAGTCCTCCCTTTTAGAGTGCCCGTATCATAGCATACCCTGTGGATAATGGAACAATTGACAAGGTGGGTAGGTAGGTGCATAGTTATGAACAGAAAATATGCTTCAGGGGATTGAAAAACCAACAACGAAAGGCATTAAAAAAGAATGTTCGGAACCATCGAGTTTTTAGAAGAGTTCCTTGATGAAGAAGTGTTGGATGAAACGACGAGATTAACTCGTGCTCAGCGACCTCATTTTGCTAAAATGGGGAAGAAGGGTAGGGCTCGTTTTCTTCTGATGCCCGACCAAGAGTTGGCTGAAGTTGCTACTACTGAGCCAAATCAATCGGCGAGTTCAGTATTGAAACCCCAGAGAACACTCTGTAAACGTCTTCACCAAGCGATCCGTTCTCTTGAGGAGGATGAACGGAAGGCAATTAACTGGGTCTATTTTTCGGGGTTGACCAGGGCGGAGACTGCGCGAGCAATGAAGGTCAGTAGCTCAACACTGAGACGTCTTCTGAATTCAGCTCGTGAAAAAATCAAGACTGCTCTTGAGGGCAGCGGGTTACGTTTCGATCGTCAATTTTCTTAGCTCGTTTCTGGTCGTGAAAAGTTCAGCCGGCACCACGTGGTAGCCGGCTTTGAATTTGCAAAAATTTTACATCACCACTAAAAATCTCTTCTCGTGTCGCACGGATAGTGGAGCCTTTCGCAGACAATTAGAAAATAACAGTTCTCGAGTGACGGGGACTCGAGAGAACGCATTGTTTTCTTGATTGTCGAGAAGTTCGCTGGCGAAGCTTCGCCAGACAGATTGCTCCAGCAGACTTGTGACCGAGGGAGATTTTGCTATCAAGTATGGTTACGGTAAAAACTGTTTAATCCAACCCAAGACTTTTTCCGTGCCCTTGTTCATTTTATCTTTCACCCCAAGGTCGTGTTTTTCTTCTTTTGAAAAGTCGATCATGCACAAGCCGTAGGCCACCGCCCAGGTCGAATCCTTGACACGGTTTTTCTCGCCGAGGTTGATGATGCCGATGCGCGAGGGAAGTTTGAGCGACACTTTTGCAAAATCCTCGATTGAGCCTATACCGGAACCACCCCCGGTGATGAAAATACCGGCCGGAAGCAGACCATTACGACCAATTTTTTTCAAATGGTTTTCGATCAGTTCAAACATGTCAGTCAGTCGTGCGTGAATGATTTCATCCAGTTTCTTTTTTGAAAACGAGTTCGGTCCGAGCGACCCAAGTTTTATATTTTCCGCTTCTTCAAGCGGAATTTTCAGACCAAGAGCGATGTCGTTGGTGATATCAGTTGAGCCGATTTGAAATACTTCGAGCGAAATCGGCAAGTTGTTTTCGAAGACCACGATGGAAATGGTCTCCGCACCGATGTTGGCCAGCACTGCACCGGCGATTTTTTGCGACTTCGACAAAATAGTGAACGAGCCTGCGATGGGAGAAGCAATGACATCCACGACTTGCACACCAGCTTCCTCGACCGAACCGAGCAAGTCCTCGAGGTGTGATTCAAGACAAGTGATGAAAAGCATTTTGACTTCAAGCTTCGTACCTTTCATGCCGATGGGGGATTTGGCAAGCACGATTTTACCGTCGACTTTGTACGAAATGGGAATACCGTGAAGGACGCGGCGATTTTGAATGAGTGTCGGTGATAAGTCTTTTTCACATTGTTCCTCGACCTTCTGCACATCGAGCTCACTGACCTCCAAATCCGCACGGCTGATGATGGTCGAAGCGGTCGAGGCCACACTGGCAAGGCCGATGCCACCGACGGCGATGAGCGCTTTGCGAATTCTCAGTCCGGACGTTTTTTCGGCAAGCGCCACGGCTGTTTTAATGCTTTCGGTGACGTCACTTTGGTGAATGATATACCCGTGTCGCAAGCCTTTCGACTCGGCAAGTCCGGTGCCGATGATTCTGGCGACCGGAGCATTTTTTCCACTTTCGTGTACAAGTTCAGCCACAACCACTTTGACCTGGTATGTTCCGATGTCTATTCCAACCGAGATGTTGCGTGCCATTAGTAAATGGCGAAATTCAAATATTAAACACCAAACTTTTTTCGAAATTTGACTTCCGCTTTCTCCATTGTACTACTATGTTCCATACCTTTCAAATGCAATAAACCGTGGATAAATAAAAAAGCGATGAAATTGTCGTAGGTGCGATTGAAGTGCTTCATTTCACGCCGAGCGACGGCAGGCGCGATGAAAATTTCGCCTGAACTTTTTGTCAGCGGAAAACTGAGAATGTTTGTCGGATTGTTTTTCTGACGATACATGGAATTCAGCGCGCGCGATGTGGTGTTGCTGACAAAGACGAGACTCAGCTCGTATTTTTTGCCAAGCACGGTGTTTTTGATATCAACAAAAGACACGCGGGGGAGCGTGCTTTTGGTTTTGTTTGTGATTGTAAAATTCTCTCTCATTATTTTTTACCGCCTCGAGGAGTAAATTCCGACATCTTACCCATTTTGATGAGTTCAGTGACCTCTGAGCGTCGTTTGAGCACCTTGAGCGTTTTCTTTTTCTTGACGTACTTCGATGCCTTGCGTGTCGAGTATCGAATACTGCGCACTCTCGGCAAAATACCCGCACCCTGAACACGCTTGGTAAAACGACGGATCAAATTGACGTTATTTTCGTTGCCCGTTTTGACAACCTCTGCATTTATCATATGCTCGAAATCCTATCACATCCCACCATTTTAGGCAACCTATTTGTATATGTCATGGTCGTCGATATCGAGTAGCACGATCTCTTTCTTTGATTCATACACAAATACGATTCTCACTTTGTAATTAACCGAAAAGCTGAGACGGCCGGAAAATTTTCCGTGCAATTTATGTACCTTTAACACTGTATGATTTTTCGGGTCTTTCACGCGACTCACTTTCTCCGCAACTTCTTCTTGAAGCTCTTTTTCCAGCTTGCTAACTTTCTTCAAAAAGGACGGTTTAAATGAAACAATAAGCATATTATTTCATTTTTTTAAGCAAAGTCTTTAAATCTCCACGGATAGTAGGTTCGCGTTCCGCTCGTAGAATTGTCTCAAGAGCTTTATTTTCTTGCCAGTCGCGCAGGGCACGTCGAACAGCATCAGCCTTATTGGAAGCTTCGCCGGATTTGACCATTTTGTGTATAAAATTTTCCAACTCGCCCGAGATGGGTACAGATAGGGTAGTCATGATTTTGTATGATAAAATAATATGATAGTATCATATACTTTTGATGAACAAAGTCAACATATTGACAAATATTCAGTTGTAGTACAAAAATGACGCCCTGGGAATCCCAGGGCGTTTTCACATATTAAAATCACCACAGAAATCTCATCTCGGACCATCCGAATCGAGAGACGGATGGTGCGAGACGAGATTTTGTCGAACGATTATGAAAGTTTCCTCAAAAAGTTCGCCAGCTCGTGCAGATACACTGTCTCCTGTTCGCGGGTCACAACGTGGCGAACAACGATTGAACCTTCATTTGCCTCCTTCTGTCCGATAATGAGTACATGCGTTGCGTGCATATATTCCGCGCCGTTTAGTTGCCCGCCGATTTTATCTTTTGTAAGCGAGTGATACACCGGAATTCGCTCTGAGCGCAGAAGTTCCACCACGTTGAGCGCTTTGAGTTTGGCAGTCTCGCCAAGTTGGACGAGATAGAACCGCGGTTTTTTAATATTTTTAACAATGACTTTTTTGGCGGGCAGGGCGGATTTTTTCACCACGAGCGTCATGCCAATGGACGGAATTTCTTTTTTTGCGCCAAGTTTTTTGGCCAGGTGGTTGTATCGATAGCCGTATGCGAGGAGTGTACCGAGTGAGTCGTCACTCCCATCAGTAGTGGTGTTTTTCACCTTACTCATGTCACGTACTTCGAACACGGTATGCGTGCCATAGAGTTTATTGGAAAATAAATTTGATTTGATTTTGTAGGGGACGTTGAACATTTCCATGTACTCAAGCACTTCCTTGAAGTGAATTTTCGACAGCTCGGACAGCGCACCGAGTGTTTGGGGTGTGCCCTGACAAAACTCGGCAGTCTCGCTGGAGAGATGCGTCAAAATCGAGTAACAATTTTTCTTGTAGTCCTCGCGGACTTTTTTTGGCAAGTCGTGTCCATGTTTACGGTAGTATGCGCCGAGTTCGCGTTCGAACCGCGCCACCGACTCGCGATCGCCGATGGAGTTTACATCGATACATATATTGTCGTAGCCGAGGTCACCAAGAATTGCCAGCGTCGTTTTGAGCACGAGTGCTTCGCTCTCAGGTTTGACCGTGCCCATGATTTCCAGCCCATACATTTCCTCCGACGGTTTTTTCTTCACAGGGTTGCCCGGCAGAGGTTTTTTGTAATGAATCATGATCGGCTGGTTCACGTTTTGCAATGTTTCCGAATACCAACGTGTCAGAGCGATTTTTTCGCACGCATCTTCGTAGTAGTCAAACGTTTTGAATTGTTTGCTTTCGGCCAAGTCGCCTGGTTGTATATATGGCGCTTTGACGACGGTAAAGCCGTAGTGAACGGCGATTTCACCGACTTTGTCGCATTCTGTCGCCAAATACGATGTTTCCTTCGGGCTGTTTTTTTGTGGCATGGCGGTGAATTACTGCGTCGATGTTGCTGTATGGTCGCCGGGCAACGCACCGATTTCGGTTACCGGCAGGAGGCGGAGAAGTGGCCGACCGACGATGTCTTTGCGAGGGAGAATACCCCAGGATCGTGAGTCATAGCTGACCGGTCGGTTGTCGCCCATGACGAAATATTCGTCGGGACCGAGCGTTACGGTAAAGTTGTCGGCTTGCGGATGTGTGAGATAGCTTTCGTTAAGTGGAAAACCTGCGGGGTTGTTTGTGTTGGTGATGGTCACTGCGCCGTTTACAACCGTGACCGTGTCGCCTGGCAGGCCGATGACGCGTTTTATCAGACTGAGCGAAGGGTTGGTCGGGAATTTAAAAATGATTACGGAGTTACGTTGCGGATTGCCAAGCTCATACGAGAGTTTATCGACAATAAGGTAATCGCCTGTTTTGAATGTCGGATCCATCGATGGTCCGTCAACGATGTACGGCTCAGCGATGAACATGCGAAAAGGGAGTACCACGCACACGGCGATAAGGATAAACACCCCAATTTCTTTAAGAAGCGATTTCCATGATGGTTGCGAAGCGGGTGTCGCCGGCGGCTGTGTGGTCGGCTGAGGAGAATGTTTGTCATCGTTCATGTGTGTAAGTATATCGTGTTGTCTCGTTTGACACAATAGATACCAACGTGTGATGATGATGTCATGACATATACAATTGTTGGTTTGGGAAATCCGGGGGAGGAGTACGCTGGGACGCGGCACAGCACGGGGCGCATGCTCGTCGAGTGGCTCGGCAAGGCGTACGACGCCGAGTGGAAAGTCGACAAAAAGTTACAGGCGCAGGTGGCCAAAGTGAAAATCGGCACAGCAAGTGCGCTACTCGTCCTACCTGACACCTTTATGAATCTCTCGGGCAAGGCGGTCAAGCCACTCGTAGGCTCGCTCAAATCGGCGGAGAAACTTTTGGTGGTGTACGATGACCTTGATTTGCCGTTTGGCACGAACAAAATTTCTTTCAACCGTTCGTCCGGCGGACACAAAGGCCTCGAGTCGATTATTAAGGCACTCAAAACGGAAAAGTTTGCGCGTATCCGTGTGGGTATCTCACCAACCACGCCATCGGGCAAAATTCGCAAACCGCAGGGCGAGGAAGCTGTAACAAAAGTCATTCTCGGCAAGTTCAAACCGGAAGAACTTGTCACACTCAAAAAACTTTCCAAGAAAGTAAATCTTGCTGTCGAAACATTTGTGTCCGGCAATCTCCAAAAAGCAATGACTGAGTTTAATTAAAAAACAGCCTCCTTTTCGGAAGTTGTTTTTTTGAATATCTTCTGTCATTCAACTTTCTTCGTTGAATCAACAAAACTGAGGGTCATTTTCTGCTCTTTGGCGTCGAACAGAGTGATTTTGAATTTATATGACTTGCCGAGGCTTAACTTATCGTGCAGTTTCTCGTCGGAACCAAACTCGCTGATGTGTACGAGGCCAGCGATACCTTCCTCGATCGAGGCAAGCGCGCCGTGTTTGTTGAATTTGATAACAACACCTTCGACAACGTCATCTTTCTTGTATTTTTTCTCAGCTTCTTTCCATGGATTTTCTTTGAGTGCTTTGATAGAAAGTGAAATTTTGCCGTCCTTGATTTCGATTATTTTTACCTTCACTTTCTCGCCGATGTGGAACAAGAGTTTTGGATTTTCCACGAGCGCCCAGTCGATTTCCGAAATATGCACCAGACCCTCGAGACCTTCTTCGAGTTTGACGAACACGCCGAAGTCAACCATGCCGGTGACGGTGCCGTCGAGTTCCTCGCCAACTTCGTATTTGCCGATGATGTGATCCTTATTTTTCTGTTCAGGATTTTTCTCAGAGAAAATCAGCTTGCCTTCTTTTGGAGACGCACCGATAATAGCAACGGAAATTTTCTGGCCGACCAGTTTACGGAGTTCTTCGAGAATTCTGTCTTTGTCGCCATCAGAAACGCGAGGATAGTGCTCGGTTTTGAGCTGTGATGCCGGCAGGAAACCACTGATGCCTTGCCATGAGAGAATGAGACCTCCCTTGTTTGCTTCTTGCACCGGCAGTTCGAATATCTTTTTGTCGCGGATTGCATCCTCAGCCTCACCCCAGATGAGCGCTTGTCGAGCTTCTTTGAGCGAAATCTCGATGTAGCCGTCTTTGTTCGACAGAGACACGACTTTACCGGCGACCATGTCGCCGACGTTGATTTTCTTTATGATGTCTCGCGCGTTGATGTACTCGCGTCCGTAGATGATACCGGTTCCGATGGGTGGTATGTCGATGTAGACTGCTTGTTTTTCAATGCCGATTACTTTGCCTTCGATGACGTCGTCGACGGATGGGGGAGTGACTGACGCGTCGAGAATTTTCGACATCGCACTTTCTTTCTTCGGCGCGTCGTGCTCGTGACTTTCCTCGTCGCCGTTTGTGTCGGCGACTACTTTTTTCTTTTCCTCCTTCTTCACTTCAACTTCTGCTGTTACTGTTGCATTCATATAGTATATGTGCAAAAAGTGGTCTGGTTTCAAGATTTTGTTTCAACACATCCCTTTCTGTCAACAGAATATTTTCCTGGTGGAAAATTTCTTCGCACTCGGAGCTCAAGAAAATAATGCGCTCGTTCGAGTTCCCATCACTCACGAGCTGTTATTTTCTAAGCTCCTGCGTGATGTGCCAGAAATGAATGTGTGCTCAACAAAATCTTTTCTACACCTTTTTATCGGTGGGGAAGTCAGATTTAGCACCTTCTGCGATTGATAAATATACCCAGATAGTATACAGAAATTAGAGTTTTTTGCTACTTGACAATATATACAATAGGGTGTATAATACATTCGAGGTTACCCATGAGCAACAGATTTTTGGCTTTAATGATCGCTTTGTCGTCTTTTTCTGGGCTAGAGGTATACTTGTATGTTACAAAACCTGGCCCATTTCTGGCAGGGCAACGTTTATCATCTTGATGACGTTGATTGTCGGCATCAGGCTGGAGAAAGATTAGTAACAATGGCATATTTTATTGCCGGCAGAAGCCTTCGGGTTTCCGTCGGCTTTTGTTTTGTAAAAAAATCAAGTTCTGATATACTGCGGGCATGATTATCACATACCATGGGGTGGATTTTTTTAAGGTTTCGTTTGGCGATACGACTATCGCGGTCAATCCGATTTCCAAGGAATCGAAACATAAGGCGACGCGTTTTGGCTCGGACATTACACTCATCTCACTCCAGTCACCCGAACACAACGGTGCGGATGTGACGTCGCGTGGCGACAAGGAGTCTTTTGTCATACGTGGCGCGGGCGAGTACGAGGTGGGCGGTGTGTTTATAAAAGGTTTCCAGTCGAAGTCGAAATACGCGCTCAAGCCGGGTGAGGACGAGCGACTGAATACTATATATACGGTCACGCTCGAGGGAATGACGCTCTGTTTTCTCGGCGCGTTGTCTGATCCGGCGCTAACGGACGCGACGAAGGAGGGGATTGACGGAGTCGATATTCTCATTGTGCCTATTGGTGGCGACGGCGTGCTCGAGCCGGCCGTGGCGCACAAGCTTGCTGTGCAGTTCGGCCCCAAGCTCATTATTCCGGCACACTATGGCGGTATAGGTAGTGCAGATGCTTTGAAAAAATTTCTCAAGGAAGCTGGTAGTGAGTCAGTCAAACCGGTGGACAAGCTGACCATCAAGAAAAAAGATTTGGAAGGTAAGGAAGACGATGTGTCGGTGCTCGAGGCTGTGTAATTACTCTGTTGTTTGAATATGTTTGAACTTTTGGAAAAATTGAGAGGCAAGTCCGAGGGAGCGCGCAAACGGATCGCGTTTGGTGTGGCTTTTTTGATCGCGACAGTGATTCTTGCGATATGGGCGACCGTGTTGTATCCCGACTGGAATGCGAGTCAGTCTCAACAGGCCAAAGTGATTTCGGCCTCGCCAAGCCCGCTTTCCACGTTCGGATCGACGCTTTCCGACGGCTTCTCGGCTATCGGCACGCAATTTGGCGAGTTGCAACACGCCATGTCGTCTTTTGTCGTGCCCCAACCCGTCCACTACGAGGCGACAACGACAGGGGAATAAAAATACTAAATCGACAAAAAGAAAGGGCGAACCGATGTTCGTCCTTAATGGAAACTTTTTATACGACCCGCTTACCCGGTTTTTTCCAGCTGGTCTTCGTAGATTTGTCGTACTGTCTCTTTGAGAGATTCCAGGTTTTTGATGGCCAGTTTGATTGTTGTGGTCAAACCGGCTATCTCCCTGCTTGAATGTGTTTTAAGCATATTCCGCAGAACATTTTGCTTTTTGGTGTAGATATCGGAATTGGTGTATGTCATATCCAGAAATCCTCTAAATCGCTGGAACTCATTTTCCCAACCAATACTACTTTTTTCTCTATCGACGCAACATGCTTTTTTGACAAATACTCTCGCATCTTCCGTTTTTAATTTTTGCCGGACGATATCAGATGCCAGTTCGAGTTGTTCTTCTACTGGCAATGCCGTAAGTAGTAATGCATTTGAAAATATGAGACGTCTTCTGAGGGGTAATTCCGGGTCCATCATTGCGTGGATTTTTGGATCAAGTCGGCTGAGTGCTATGTATCTCTCGACCCACTTGCGGCATTTTCCGCCAAGCATTGTCCCAATCTCGGTGTTGTTCACGTTAAAATCCTGTTTAATACGCAGAATACCACGCATTATTTCCAAATCGGTCAATCCTTCCTGTCCGACATTCGCCATCATGGATTGCAAAAAATGGTTTCGCGTGTCTTTGATGTCATCGCGAATCAATGCTCGTACGGGAATACCCAAGACGGTGCATGCTCGCAATCTTCTTTCACCATCCACCACCACATACTGGTTCTCCTCTTCCAAGGGCATTATTTGAATGTGCTGTTTTTGCCCATGTCTTCTGATGCTGGATATCAGAAGATTCATTGCTCCCTCGTTAAAGTATTTCCGTGGCTGTTCCTCAAATGGTCGGATATTGGCACACGGTATTTCCTTAATATTTTCCATACACACCTCTATCATCAGTCTGACACGTTTTGATATAAAAGTCCATTTCTATTCTATCAGCGTATATGGTATCTTCTACACAGGTGAGGACAATGAATCCCTTTGAAAAATTGTCGCGACGACAGTTCCAAGTCAGTGCACTGGTTGGTTTTGGCCGATCGAATAAAGACATAGCTTGTAGACTCAAAGTGGATGAGAATACGGTAAAAGTCTATTTAAGTAGAATCTGTGAAATATTGCAAGTGGGGAATCGAGGAGAGCTCGAATTATTGGTATGGAATTGTCTCGAAGATTTTATTGATGCGAAATTAGAGAATGACTTGAAACCTGTTCGAAAGACAAGGAATATCTCTGGCACCCAGTCGAAATGACCGGGTGCTTTTCTTTGTCGTCGACGTACTGTGATGGGTGTATATGATGGCTTTTCGAAAA
>CAYNFW010000015.1:0-10926 GCA_964396805.1 uncultured Candidatus Saccharibacteria bacterium
TGACATTTCGCTTGCGCAGGTGGCAGACGACTACATTGCCTATATAAAAAGCTTTGACGATTTTCCCATCGCGGACTCGGCACATTTCATTCTCATCGCTTCGACGCTTGTGCTCATCAAATCCAAGTCACTCCTGCCGACGCTCGAGCTGACCGAGGAAGAGGAGTCGTCCATTGACGATCTCGAAGCACGGCTTCGCGAATATCAGAAATACAAAACACTCTCGCGACACTTGCGCGAACGCTTCGATATCCACGCCTCGTACGCGCGACTGCCGAGTCGGGAAAAAGTGATCGTCTTTGCACCGGACAAAAATGTCATATCGAAACGACTTCGAGAAATCATTGCCTTGGTGGTGAATGCTCTACCGAAAAAAGAATCGATACCAAAAGCTATAGTGCAGAAAGTAATATCACTTGAAGAAATGATTGGCAACTTGACCGAGCGCATCACACGCAGTATGAAAATGAGTTTCAAGGATTTTTCTGGTATGGGTAAGGTTGAAAAGGTCAATGTCATTGTCAGTTTTCTGGCAATGCTAGAACTGGTAAAACAAGGTATTATACAGGTACGCCAGGAAGCGGATTTCCGCGACATCGAAATAGAAACGCAGACAATTGGTATACCACATTACTAACAGTCGGCTGAAAAAATGAAAGAAACAGAACTATCAAAAAAAATAGAAGCACTCCTTTTTTACGCTGGTGAACCGGTATATGTAAAAGAACTATGTGAAGTGCTTGAGGTTCCACTTGAGGAACTTTCGGCCGGATTGGACGAGTTGGAAAAAAACCTGTCCAGTCGCGGAATACAACTTGTTCTCCACAGTACCGGTAAAAGTCATACGGTCATGCTCGCTACCGCGCCGGAATGCGCCGAGACAGTGGAGAAAATGATACGTCTCGAACGCGAGTCGACACTCGGTCGGGCAAGTCTCGAAACGTTGGCTATCGTGGCGTATAAAGGTCCAGTCAGCAAAAAAGAAATCGAATACATTCGCGGTGTGAACTCGGATTACGCAGTACGTACGCTTTTACTTCGTGGCTTGATTGAAAAGGGACAATCAATGACGGAAAGTGGGGAGACAGACGGGCGTGTTTCGCTGTATACTATTACTTCAGACACGTTGTTGCATCTTGGACTGTCAAAACTTTCCGACTTGCCGGAATACTCGGCGGTCAAAAAAGAATTGGAAGTAGAGGAACAGATGGAGGAGAAAAAAGAAACAGAGGAAAGCGACAGCGAAATGAACGAATAAAATTTGATAGAGAAAATAAAAATGGAAAACAAACCGATATCAAAAATGTTGCTCCTAGTGAATGGACTTCTCGTCCTGGCTGTTATTGGTATGGTGTTTCTGATTGACGAAGCCCTCCAAAGACACGTTCAAGTTGCAACCACTCATATACAGATACCGACCGAGACACCGACACACGCGTTTGACACTGTAGCAATACAAGGCAAAGCAGTGTATGTCTTTGATGTGGCACGAAATAAAATTGTCTACGAAAAAAACGCGCAGGCACAGTTGCCGCTTGCATCACTGACAAAACTGATGATGGCACTCGTGGCTATCGACTCGGTGCCGGAAAATTCTCACATAACCATAAACAAAGATTTCCTCGCTTCAGATGGAGACAACGGACTGCTTGCCGGCGAGACGTGGACGATGAAAAACCTGCTCGACTTTTCGCTCGTGGTGTCGAGTAACGACGGCGCGACATCCCTGGCGTCGGTCATCGGCGCAAGTATGGCAAACACGGACAACTACGACATTGGTCGTAAAGATTTTATTTCCAAAATGAACCAGACTGCGCAAACGCTTGGTCTCTCCCAAACATATTTTATAAACGAAAACGGACTTGATGTGGCAAGCGATTTGAGCGGAGGATATGGCTCGGCCCAAAATGTCGCTCAATTGATGCAATACATTATCACCCACAAGCCGGACTTGCTCGAAGCCACAAAGTATCCAACCTCGACTATCTCATCGGCTACAAAAAATCACGTCGCACAAAATACCGACACTATTGTCACAAGCATCCCCGGACTGATTGCCTCTAAAACAGGGTATACCTCGCTCGCCGGTGGTAACCTCGCGGTGGCTTTTGACGCCGGTCTGGAACGTCCGATGGTTATCGTCGTCCTCGGCTCGACTGAAGATGGTCGCTTTACCGACGTGTCACAACTGGTCAAGGCTACTCTAGCGTATGTGGGGGAATAAAGCCTATTTTTAGACAAATCTGACTCATTCGGCTATACTGTTTTTATGTGTGGCATCACCGGGGTCATTGACCCGAAAATGAACGATAAGGAGCATATCATCGGCCAAATGGTCGAGCGGATTTTGCACAGGGGACCCGACCAGGACGGCTTTTTTGTCGACTCGTATGTGGGACTCGGCATGCGCCGACTCTCCATTATTGACCTTTCGTCCGGCAAGCAACCGATATGGTCTTTTGACCGTAAGCGATGCATTTTTTTCAACGGTGAAATCTACAACTACCTTGAGCTTCGCAAGGAACTATCGGCCAAAGGGATACAGTTTTCCACGCACTCCGACACCGAAGTCATTTTGCAAATGTACGAAACGTACGGTCCAAGTATGTTGCCGAGATTGCGCGGAATGTTTACGTTTTGCATTTACGACATCGAAACGAAAAAACTTTTTCTTGCTCGAGATTTTTTCGGCATCAAGCCATTGTACTATTTGAAGCAGGGGAACAAAGTCACTGCTTTTGGTTCAGAAGTTAAAAGTATTTTAGCCATTCCCGGTTTTTTGCCGGAGGTAAACGACAGCGCGGTGTACAACTATCTTTCGTACCAATATAATCCGCTGGACGAAACTTTTTTCCAGCACATATACAAACTTCCGCCGGCACACTATATGACCATCGACGGAATCACTGGTTCGGCGGAGATAAAAAAATATTGGTCGTTTGAATTTGCACAGGACAACACACTGACAGTCGAAGACGAACCGAAAATGGCGAAGAAGATACGAGAAACGGTTGAGGATTCGGTCCGACACCACATGATTGCCGACGTGCCGGTCGGATCGTTCCTCTCCGGTGGCGTGGATTCGTCTGTCATCGCCACGCTCATGCAGAAAATTCGCGGTGAAAAGAAAATAAAAACGTTCACCGTCGGCTTCGATACTCTCACTGAAGGCGCGGAAGCCAAACAAACTTCCGACGCACTCGGCACTGACCATACTGAAATAAAAATTGGTCCAAAAGAATATTTTGACGTCCTACCGAAAGCAGTCTGGCATTTTGATGAACCGATTGCAGATCCGTCGGCCATTGGTCTTTATTTTGTCGCACGCGAGGCGCGCAAACATGTCACCGTGGTACTTTCCGGCGAGGGCGCGGACGAACTGTTCGGCGGATACAATATATATCGCGCTCCAATCGAGTCACACAAAATGCTTTGGATTCCGCGCTGGGCAACAAGTATCGTGCTGGCGATGCCGTTTGAATTCTGGGGCAAAAATTATATTCGTCGGGTCAGTATGAAGCTCGAGGAGTGGTACATAGGGAACGCCTCAATTTTCAAACAACGTGACATCGACACACTTTGGAGGGGACATGTGCAAACTCCGTACTCTCTAAAACCGCTGTACGAAAAGATCGAGGACTTGTCCGACTCGACAAAAATGCAATATGTGGACATACACACTTGGCTTGTCGGCGACATTTTGGCAAAAGCGGACAAGATGACCATGGCAAACTCGCTTGAACTACGTGTACCGTTTCTCGACCGAAATGTGTCCGACCTCGCAGTGACATTGCCGGATATTTTCAAATGGAAAAAGGGTAAAACAAAATATCTATTCCGCGAGGCGTTCAAAAATATCATTCCCGAGTCGACTCGCAACCGCCGTAAGCTCGGTTTTCCCACACCGATACGTGACTGGTTTACTGTTGACCAGACGGAAATTTACAAAACAATTTTGGAAAATAAATATGTTATGGAGCATCTTGATACCATGCAGATTCAAAAACTCATCGACAATCATACGAGCAAACGAGCGGACAACTCGCGTAAAATCTACCTGCTCCTCATGCTGGCGCTGTGGTACAATGTGTGTATTGAACGAGAATACAAACAATTTCTGAAAAACTAACCCGCTATGATATTCAACCCTATGATGATAAACGTCCTGAAAGTCATCGTGCCGTCGGTACTGACTTTTTTCATCGGTATTTTAATCACGCCATTTTTTACAAACATTTTCTATAAACACAAAATGTGGAAGAAGTCCGCACGCACAGACGCGGGAGATATCACCACGGACGACTTCGCAAAAATCCACAACACTAACGGCGAACTTTCCACTCCGCGCGTCGGTGGTATCATCATTTGGGTGTCGGTACTGCTTACCGTACTTGTTATTTATCTTACTTCAAAAATTTTCCCGACCGACCTGACCACCAAACTGAACTTCTTTAGTCGCAGTCAAACATTTGTGCCGATCGGCGCGCTCATCCTCGCGTCACTCGTGGGTCTGGCGGACGATTTTATCCAGATTTTCGGCGGGGGAGCATACGCCAAAGACAGCATCAAAAATCGCAAAATCAAAATCGCCATGATTTGCGTTATCGGACTCGGTATTGCTCTCTGGTTCTATTTCAAACTGCAAGCCACCATGATTCATATTCCATTTTGGTACGATGTGAATCTCGGTTGGATGTTCATTCCATTTTTCATACTAATAATGCTCGCAGTTTTTTCAACATCGGTCATTGACGGCATCGATGGTTTGTCCGGTGGAGTGATGTGCACCATCTTCACTGCGTATGCTGTCATCGCATTTGTGCATCATCAATTCGATATCAGTGCACTATGCGCCGTCATCGCCGGAGGCACACTCGCTTTTCTCTGGTTCAATATTCCACCGGCACGCTTCTATATGGGCGAGACGGGCATGGTCGGGCTTTGTGTGACATTATCCGTAATCGCTTTTCTGACTAACTCCGTCATTCTGCTCATTGTCATCGCACTACCACTGGTCATCACGTCGCTTTCGGTCATCATCCAAATGATTTCCTACAAATATTTTCACAAACACCGAGTCTTTCGTCTCGCTCCACTTCATCATCATTTCGAAGCCATCGGCTGGTCTCGTGAAAAAGTGGTCATGCGCTATTGGATTATCTCTGTCGTCTTTGCAATCATCGGCGTGATCCTTGCGTTGGTGAGTTAAAGTATTATAATTAGGATATGAAAAAATATCCTTGGTATCTGACATTTTGGTTTTCTTGGTTTGTTACGACAATTACTTATTTTTTAGTTGGATATATTACTCTTGCTTTTACTACTGACCATTTAAGGCTAATTTTTATCAAAATTTATAAGTTTCTTGAAATTTTTACACCCTTTAGTTTCTATACAATACTTAAAACTATACTTTTTTTTCCTTACAATTTACTAATTATTGGATTATTTATTCTTTTTCTTTTTAGTGATAAAATTTTATTTCCACGAACACTTGACAAACCAATCATAAAAATTGCAATTAATTTGTTACTGCTTTTTATATTAACATCATTGATAGATTTAATATTATTTCATTTTGTACCAATATTTTCTTTATTTCTCTAAATGTTATATAAAATCGAGCTCGTGTCACACCAATTCTAGCACATCGCGCAGGAAATTAGAAAACAACAGCTATCGAGTGCGGGGTGAGGTTGGGCTGGGACCCAACCGCAAGACCTTGAGTCATCGGTACTCCGATGCGAAAGGTGTACAGTGCCTGTAGGGCACACGAGAGAGCGCATTGTTTTCTTGAGTTCCGAGCGTTGAAGAAAATTTCTAGCAAGAAATTATTCTGGTGATAGAACTGGTGTGACCGAGGTGAGATTTTCCACACAAAATTGTGTTACAATACCCTCAATGAAACGCATCAAAGTTGACATTCCGTTTATGATTTCCGTCGGTATACTTGCCATTGCCGGATTTTTAATTTTTTCCAGCGCATCGCTCGGACTACTCTCCAAACAAGCACTCGTGTACGGCAGTGTGGCATTCAACCAGACATTTTTTGGATTGTTCCTCGGCTCACTCGCACTCCTCGTAACCATGCAGGTCGACTACAAGTTTTACCAGAAATATTCACCGTGGATTTTCCTGGCCACCATTGTGGCGACATTGCTCGTTTTCGCGCCACACATCGGCTCGTACCACGGCGGGGCGGCACGCTGGCTCTACATCGGTCCACTCTCACTCCAACCATCGGAACTTTTGAAAATCGGCTACATTGTGTATCTCTCGGCATGGCTCGCAAAAGTTAAGGATAAAGCTGGCACATTCAAAATGGGCTTCGTACCATTTGTGGTACTGTCCGCAATCGTTGGGGCAATATTACTCAAACAGCCGGATACGGCGACCTTTGCTATCACCTTTGTTGCAGGTCTTGCCGTGTATTTGACTGGTGGTGGTCGCTGGAAATATGTCTTCCTGTTACTCGCGGTGGGCGCACTCGGTCTCGGTCTCATCGCCCTCGAACGTCCGTACATCATGAGTCGTATCACCACGTACATGAATCCGGCCGATAATTCCCTCGGCTCGGGTTACCAAATCCAACAGTCGCTCATCGCCGTCGGCTCGGGCGGACTGACAGGCAGGGGATATGGCCAGAGTATTCAGAAATTCAACTACCTGCCGGAACCGATCGGAGACTCCATTTTTGCAGTGGCAGGCGAAGAGTTTGGCTTCATCGGCACAGTCACACTCATCCTACTTTTTATTTTCTTCGCTTTTCGCGGACTGAAAATAGCCGGCCGCGTGCCGAACACCTTCGGTAGACTTCTGGTCGTCGGAATTGTTATACTGATTGTGTCGCAGGCCTACGTCAATATCAGTGCGATGGTCGGCGTTCTGCCGTTGTCCGGAGTGCCACTGCCTTTTGTCAGCCACGGCGGCACGGCACTTTTCATGACACTGGCCGAAGCCGGCATCATTCTGAACGTATCCAAAAGTGCCAAAAAAGTTTAAAACTTATTTAT
This sequence comes from uncultured Candidatus Saccharibacteria bacterium, assembly GCA_964396805.1. Lineage (GTDB taxonomy): Bacteria > Patescibacteriota > Minisyncoccia > Phycocordibacterales > DATDWN01 > CAYNFW01. The sequence goes on from CAYNFW010000015.1 coordinate 7,014, forward strand.
GAAAATTTTATTTACAGGTGGCGGTTCCGGCGGACATTTTTACCCGATTATTGCCGTGGCGGAACAGTTGAATACCATTGTTCGCGAACATCATTTACTCAAACCCGATCTGTACTATATGTCGACCGAGCCGTACAACCCCGGCTTGCTGTTTGAAAACCAAATAACATTTATACACGTCACGTCCGGAAAAATCCGCCGAGCGATCACTCCTCAAAATATCATTTTAAATTTCATCGACTTGTTCAAAATTCTTTTTGGCACAATCGGTGCTCTGTGGACTGTCTTTCGCATGTATCCAGATGTCGTCTTCAGTAAAGGCGCGTACGCCAGCTTTCCGGCGCTTTTCGCGGCTCGTCTGTTGCGCATTCCAGTCATCATTCACGAGTCGGACACCGAGCCGGGCAGAGTAAACGCATGGGCGGGCAAGTTCGCCGAGAAAATAGCCGTTTCATACCCGGACTCTGTCAGATTTTTCAAACCATTCACACACCCGACAACCGCTAAAAGCGAGCAGTGGTCGCATGACCAAAAAGACGGGGACGATAGCCCAAGTCGCGTAGCGTACACCGGCAACCCAATCCGCAAAGAGCTACTCGATCCGCTCTCTGTCGGAGCACATGAATTTTTGCATCTCGAAGAAAATATTCCCGTAGTATTCATCACCGGCGGTTCGCAGGGCGCACAGTTTATCAACGAAGTGATTATGGACGCACTGCCGGACTTAGTGAAGCGATACCAGATTATTCATCAAGTCGGCAAGAGGAATATAAAAGTGGTGGAGGAGACATCCGCCGTCATTTTACGCAACAGCGACCATCGCGATCGATACAAACCATTCGACTACCTGAACTTATTGTCAATGCGTATGTCCGCCGGCGCTGCCGATGTCATCATTTCCCGTGCAGGTTCAACTATTTTTGAGATTGCAAGCTGGGGCAAACCGTCAATCATCATTCCTATTCCAGAGGTCACGTCGCATGACCAACGCACCAACGCCTACGCCTACGCTCGCTCCGGTGCCTGTCAAGTGATCGAAGAAAAAAACTTAACCTCGCACGTCTTGATTTCTGAAATTGATCGTCTCGTAAGTAACAAAGAGGAACGTGATCGAATGTCCGCCGCCGCACTCGCCTTTGCCCGTCGTGACGCCGGCCAGCTTATCGCCGAGCAAATTCTCTCCATTGCGCTATCACATGAAAAATAATATAGTTCGCCTATGACCGATCAACCCAAAGTAGTCACTCGTTTTGCGCCGTCACCGACGGGGTTCATGCATGTGGGTAACGTTCGCACGGCTCTGTATGCGTGGCTGTGGGCGCGAAAAAATAAGGGTACTTTTATCCTGCGCATCGAGGACACGGATAAAAAACGTGAGGTAGAAGGCTCGATTGAGCACATCAAAAAAACTTTGCGATGGCTCGGTATGGACTGGGACGAAGGACCTGACATCGGCGGACCGCACGAGCCATACATTCAGTCGGAGCGTCTCGAGAAACTGCATATCTACGAAACGTATGCGAGAAAACTGCTCGAGGCCGGCTGTGCATATTCGGACGCAAGCTCGGAGGAACAACTTGACGTACTGCGAAAAAAAGCGGAGGAAGAAAAGCGAGCGTTTTTATATCGTGACCATCGACCTGCAAGCGCGGAGTCTTCCGAATGGAAACCGGGAACACCTCTGCGTTTTAAAATTAAAGACCCAAAACGCACAACGTGGCACGATGCAGTGCGCGGCGAGCTATCAGCTGGTCCGGAGGCACTTGACGATTTCATTTTGATAAAAAGTGACGGATACCCGACGTACAACTTTGCTCATCTCGTGGACGATATCGAAATGGGAGTGACGCATGTCATTCGCGGACAAGAGTTTATTTCCTCCATGCCAAATTACATCGCTGTGTACGAAGCCTTTGGAGCGACACAGCCAATATACGTCACAGCACCGCCAATCATGGGTGCAGAAGGGACAAAAAAAATGGGCAAACGCGACGGAGCAAAAGACACGCTCGAATACCAGCGCGAGGGATATCTGCCGGAGACAATGGTCAACTTTTTGGCGTTTCTCGGTTGGAATCCGGGAGGTGAAAGAGAAATTTTTAGCATATCGGAATTGATTGATGTGTTTGACATCGCCCGAATTCAAAAATCCGGCGCACAGTTTAACGAGGAAAAGTTGGAGTGGATGAATAAAGAGCATATGAAACTTCTACCGGAGGAGACGCGAACACAGGAGATCTTGGAACGACTACAGAAAAATCCGATACTTGCTGGATTACAAAACTTTCAGACGATAATTTCTGACAAAAGTTTTGTCGCAAAAATCGTGCCAATTATTTTTGATCGCATTTCAAAATGGAGCGATGTGAATGTACTCGTCGAGGCAGGGGAGTTGGGTTACTTTTTCGATGCACCGACATTTGACACACCGGAAAATGTTGCGCGTCTATCGTGGAAAGGACAACCTATCGAGGAAATCAAGAAACATTTGATATGGGTGCGTGACACGCTTGCCGGTGCATCTGACGAGGCGTTCGGCGGTGTTGACAATATCAAGTCACTCATCTTCAACTACGCCACAGAACAGGGAAGGGGGCAGGTACTCTGGCCGACACGTGTCACTCTCTCCGGTCTTGAAAAAAGTCCTGACCCATTTACGCTCATTTATATCTTCGGCAAGAAAGAATCACTCGTACGCATTGCAAACGTGCTGAGTGCGTTGATACAGTAAGCCAAAGTTATCCACAGCTTTTTAAAAAAACTATTTTCAAACGTTTCTATTTATTTTATTATTTAGAAACTATGAAACAAAGTTGTACGCACTCCGCGCGCACCAGGTCTCGACACCTCGCCTGCACTTTTTTTATTACTTTTATTTCTCTGCTTGGATATGCTCGTACCGCACAGGCAATATTTATGCCAAGCTACACTATCAGTGACAGCACTTCCGGAGGTGATTGTGGAATAATCGGCGACTGGGACAACACTACAAAAACGTGCATCATAAACCGCGACGGACCGTTTCTTACGATTTCCATTGCGGGAAATGGCGTGACACTTGACGGGGCTGGGCACACAGTAACATCGAGTATCGGTGTGAATGGCTACACAAATGTCACTGTTAAAAATGTGGTGTTCAATGGTATGTATATTTCCAACGCACCAAACACACTTCTCGAACACAACACCATACTGCAAAACGGCTCCGGGTTCACAGTACACACGTCCGCCTTGACAACCATTCGCGATAACGTCTTCTACGACAGTGGTACCGTAGTGGGATTTTCTGCGTCACCGGGTATGACAATTACGCATAATACATTTCTCGGTGTTGTGACGATGGTAAATTATGACGCGGATACAAGTGATACAAAAATTTCTGACGAGCTACCAATTGGCGGAAATTATTATTCGTCCGACGACTCCGACTATGTGTGCGCCGATGCGAATGCGGACGGTGTGTGTGATGCACCGCGAGTGATGCAATACTCTGTGAACAATGACGATGATATGATTACCACAACCACCGTGACTGACCAGTTTCCATGGGTTGCGCCGGATGGGTGGTTGCACTACACGCCCGCACCCGCCGGGTTGTCGAGTGTACTGTTCCTGCCGGGAATTGAAGCAAGCCGACTGTACGAAAAACGCCCGTCATGCATCCTCGGCCTCGACTGCGAGGACCAGCTGTGGGAACCGAATGTACCATCTGACATTAATGATTTATATATGAATTCGGACGGAACTTCTAAAACTTCTAGCATATACACGAGAGATATTATAGACACAACTAATTCGGTCTGGTCATTATTCACACAAAATATATACAAAAGTCTGATTGGAGAGTTAAATACTTTGGTTTTGACTGGTAAAATACACGAGTGGAGACCCTATGCATATGATTGGAGACAAG
>CAYNFW010000016.1:0-10754 GCA_964396805.1 uncultured Candidatus Saccharibacteria bacterium
AATTAATGCTGTTAATTATACAAGATTGGTGTCAAAAATTTGGGGTCCGGGCCACACCACTAACTTGCAGTGTCCTTATCATGGCTTGGAATTGTGGAGTAGACATATACTCATAATTAGGTCTTGTGCTTCGCCAAATATGTCTGAAAGACCTTCTCCTAGAACATTATTTTGACATTCCTGCCAAGCCAGAACAGCCCAGGGTTGAAGTTCTAGGTCTGGATTTTTCAGATATTTTTGTATACCGTACAAAGAACGCAAATCGTCACCATGAGCCAAGATAAAAAGTGTGTGTTTCTTGTCTTCCAGAGGAGTTTTCTTTTTTAATAAGTCACTGATTATTTTAACTTTTTCTTCTTTTGGTATATCAATCTTTATATGTTTGTTGTGAAAATCAATATATTCCGATTGTATTTCTATCGGGATGACAGTTTCTGAAATTACTTCTGCAATATTTCTCGTATTTTTCTTCTTTTTATCTTTCATAAAAAAATTATTACGACGCAACTTGAGCGCACAAGTGCCATTGACAATCAATCCAACTAGTGCTGTGCTCGAATTGGCTACGGGACAGGGAATCGAACCCCGATTAAAGGCTTCAAAGGCCTCTGTCCTACCGTTAGACGATCCCGTAATTTCCTTAAATCACATGCTTATAATACACTTTTCTCGATTATTTTCCACTTTTTTCCGAGATAATTTCAATGAGAGCGAGTTCGAGGGGCAAGGACGGAATGTATGTGCCACGAAGGGATTCGTAGGCGGTGAGGAGGGTGACGAGCGTTCCCGACGAAAGTGCGGAGGTTTTTGCCAGACTGGAAACAAAAGTGAATTCGGCTTGCGACAGCTCATCTTTGACCAAATTCCCTGCCCCGCTTTGCACAAGCAAAACTGCGCGAGCGGTGTGCAGGATGAGTTTCAAAAACACCGACATGTCTATATTTTGCGAGACAGCTTTCTTGACCCCGCCGAGACCGAGTTGGAGATCACGTGTAGCAATTGCCGAAATGACGTCGTGTACAAGTGCTATGGCAGGTGCACCGGTAACCAGTCGCACTTCGTCTTCTGATATTTCCTTATCTTTACTATACGACACAATCTTCTGTACGATACCGAGCGTGTCACGGAAAGATCCGTCACCAAGTACCGCGACAAGTTCAGCGGAAGCGTCATCGATTGCATATCCTTCCTTTTTGGCTACGCTCACGACCATTTTTTTCAGCACGTCGTGACTCGGCTTTTTGAACGTGTAGACTTCGCATCGTGACAAAATAGTTTCGGGGATTTTGTGCGTCTCCGTGGTGGCGAGAATAAACACGACATGTGCCGGCGGTTCCTCGAGTGTTTTGAGAAAGGCGTTCGCTGCGGATTTCGAGAGCATGTGCACTTCGTCAAGAATGTAGACTTTGTACTGCGAGTCAAATGGTAACGTGAACACCGACTCGTTCAGTGCGCGAATATCATCTACGGACGTGTTCGATGCGGCGTCGATTTCGTAAATATCGTTCACGGAGGTGCCGATGGCCTCGGCGAAAATCCGCGCCACGGACGTCTTGCCCGTACCGCGCGTGCCGGAAAAAAGATACGCGTGAGCAATGTCACCGGACGCCACCTCAGACTCAAGCACTTTGACCACGTGTTCCTGACCAATCACCTCACCGAATAAATGCGGACGGTATTTGCGATAGAGTACTTCGGACATACGGACAGTATAGCAGAAAGGTGTTTTTTTGTATAAAAAAGGGCACCCAATCCGACATATTGTGAGGAGGAGAGGATGCCCAAGGAGAAGGAGCCTGTAGGCCACTTCAAATGGAAAACTGTAAAATTATAAGAACATTCCGAATCGGGTGACGAGGTAGGAGAGTCAGCGGAGCACCCTCGTCACCCGTGCATCGGGGCGGGACCGTTCATATAGTACCATACCCGTATATTTTATGCAACTTTTTTGAGATACTCGGAAATTATGTCTCCCACTTCCGCGACGTCCTTTGCGTCCATAAGGCGCATACGTAGTTCCTTGGCTCCATCCCAGCCGTGGATATATGCTTTGTAGTGTTTTTTCATAATGGCAAAACTTTTGTGCGGCAAAAGTTGCTCGAACAATTTTGTATGTTCGACGAGGATATCGAGCCGTTCGGTGAGCGTCAAGTCATCGCGCGTACGCGTGCGGCTAAAACACCACGGATTGCCAAAAATGGCGCGACCGAGCATCACACCGTCGGCACCAGTCTCTCGAGCCTTCTTTTCCGCATCGGCGAGACTGAGAGCATCGCCATTGCCAAAAATCAACGTGTCACTTCCCTTTCCACCAACAAGATCGCCGGCTTCTTTTTTCTCACGTCGTTCGTTGCGTATCTCCACCGCCCGCTTCACGTGTTCCCATCGAGCCGGGACAAGTGACATTTCTTTGCGCGTGCGAGCGTGCATTGTGATCACTGCCGGCTCGGTATCAAGCAGGGCGGGTAACCACGTTTCCAATTCGTTTTTGTTGTAGCCGATGCGGGTTTTGACGGATACGGGAATAGCTTCGTGGCCTTCCTTTGTTGCATCTTTCACACCTTGTTTTGCCGCCTCAATCAACTCTTGTGCCAGTGTGGGTTTTTTAATGAGCGACGCACCGCCACCCTGTTTCTCCACACTCTTGTCAGGACAACCCATGTTTATATCCACACCGTCAAAGCCGAGCTCAACTGCCAACGCCGCCGCTTTTCGCATCATCTCTGGCGAACCGGTGAAAAACTGTGCCACAATGGGTCGCTCACTTTCATCGTACGCCAAATCTTTAATGAGTGCTTCCCTACCTCCTAGAAAAAGTCCGTCCGCAGAAACGAACTCCGTCCACATGACGTCCGGCTTACCGTATTTTACAATGATTCGCCGAAAGGCCGGATCGGTCACATCGGCCATCGGTGCGAGCACCAGTATCGGTGCATCGCCTTTTTTCTGTTTTAATTTCTGCCAGAAATTCATCTGTGTAATCTAGCACTTTTTATATTTTTGTGCTCGTGGCATTTTCGGAGATAATGGAAGTACCGGAAAGTTTGTAAAACAGTTTATTGCCGTAACGCAGGTCAATGTAGTCGACAGGCAGATCACGTGTCGTACTCAGGGTAAGAGACGGGGTACGTTGCAGAAGGGCCTGCAGATTTTGTGACGCTTTGGTTAGTGGTTCGTCAGTGTCGATATAAATTTTTCCGCCACCGGCAAGCTCAAGGGTAAAATCATCGACATCATTTGTCACGAGATATTGTGGACGGATGTCGAGCGTGCGGACACTTTCCACAAAACGCGACACATCGGCAAAAAGGGTACTCGAAGCGATATACTGCTGGCCTATTGGGTTGGCCGAAATGGGAGTGGTGCTCGACACATCGCCGTAATATTTGAAATAGGCGTCACCGGAAAAAGAAGGTGCCTGGGCAAAAATAGTACTCGTATCATCCATAAAGAAACATGTGGACACGTCAGTGGTGGATGTGGCCGTCGTCGGGTCGCCTTCGCACCAGAGGGCTGATGGTGTGCGCTCGGTAATGGTCACAACCAAGGTGTGAAGATTGCCGCCACGGCCAACAGAAATGGTGGCTATACGTTGGAATTTCGCTTTCAAATCTGCCTCAAGTCCTGCCCGCGGATACAAAAAAATATTATTTTTTGGAAAAAGGAAAAAATATGATCCGGAAAGAAATGATGTCGTCTCGCTCGCCACAGCATCAGAACTGACCAAAATGCCACCAGAGAGAACGACCTGCGACACGCGAAGCGACGAACGATGAGCGACATACGATGCAAGCGCGACTAAGGCGACAAAAAAAACAGACACTAGCACGACTCGAAGGTGCCGAGTCCTGCGTTTTTGCTTTCGATATTCTTCCCGATGAGAGAAAGAATGTGTGGACATTACTTTTTGGAAATAACCGTTTGGCCGTTCATGTATGGAACAAGCACGTCAGGAATTTTAATGGAACCGTCGGCCTGCTGATAGTTCTCGACAATCATGATGAGTGGACGACCAGAGAGCGCGGTGTTATTGAGTGAGTGAACAAATTTTAGTTTACCATCGTCATCGCGATAGCGAATGTTCAGTCGACGTGACTGGAAGTCATGAAAATATGACGCCGAGCCAGTCTCACGATATTTGTTTTCTGACGGCATCCAAACCTCGATGTCATATTTTTTAACTTGACCGAGTCCCAAATCACCACCACAATTGATCACAACATGATACGGCAAGCCGAGTGCCTGTGTCAGCTCCTCTGTGTTGGCTTGAATTTCCTCGTGATATTTGACCGACTCGGCGTGCGAGGCCTCGCAGAGCACCACTTGCTCGAACTTGTAGAATTCGTGGACACGTAAAATACCTTTGGTGTCTTTGCCGTGTGCACCGATTTCTCGACGAAAGGCGTCAGAAAAAGAAATAATTTTCTTGGGCAAATCTTTTTTTTCCAACACTTCGTCCATATAGAAACCCATTGTCGCAACCTCTGCTGTGCCAGAAAGATATTCACCATCCTGCGTTTTGTACAAATCCTCCTCACTTTGTGGCAGATAGCCGGTACCCATAAACGCTTCGCGACGAAGCATCGACGGCACAATCATCGGAACAAAACCTTCTTTTTTTGCAAAAAAGTCCTGCACGAAACACCACAACGCAAACTCAAGCCGTGCGCCATCGCCAGTCAAAAAATATCCACGGAAACCAGCCACTTTGACGCCACGCTCAACATCAAGCATACCGAGCGCCGACATGAGCTCTACATGACCCTTTGGTTCAAAATCAAATTTTGGAATGTTTCCACAGACTTTGACTTCGTGGTTCTGAGCATCGCTGTCGCCTTCCGGCACAGTGATATCAGGAATGTTCGGCACGGAAACCATCTGCATTTGCCAGTCGTGCATGACGGTTTTCAACTCTTCCTCCTCTTTTTGCAGTTCGGTTTTGAGCGCCTGCATCTCGGAAATCATCTGCGATTTTTGAGACGGATCGGCAATGTGGATGATTTTCTGACTAACCTCATTTTGCTCGGCACGTCTTTTTTCAATCAGACTGATGAGTTCCCTGCGCCTATCATCGAGTGTGAGCAGAACTTCAACGTCGAACTCAATATGTTTTTTCTTGGCGCCGGCGGCCACAAGATCCTTGTTTTCTCGTATAAATTTGATGTCTAGCATAGTGACTCCATCATAGCACAACAGAAAGAATTTCAAAAACAGAAGCAATACTTCTATTTTTGAAATTCTTATTTTCACCCTGCGGGTATAAATGTTTACTGTGTTCCTTTATCCAGGGTATTGGTCAATGTCACTTTGTTTGAGTTGAGAGGAATGGTCGTGTTCCAAAACGGTCGCGTTTCTATCCATGCTTCCTGGATGGACGGATATTGCTCGGCAATCAGCGTTTGAGCCTGTGCTTTGGTCAGTCCAAGTAAATCCGCTTTCAGTTTATTAGCATCAAACGTCCACACAAAATTACCGTTACCCGTCAAGCTGAATGCAATCTGACTTGCACTGGCGACCGAGCTCGAAATGGCGGAAGTGGTTGCATATGTAAACACAAGCCCATCGAGATTGTCCACTTTTATATCCGATGTCGTGGCCTCGGGCAAAACGTGAGCAATGATAGTTTGTGACAGAGAAGCTTTGTCAAAAATAATAGCCTGGGCTGTTCCCTTCTTTTGTAAAATGGCAGTCGTGCTTGTGCCCGTTGAGTCGGTTCCCTGTGTTATCGGCAAGAATGAATACGAAATGTCACCCGGGTAGAGAACAAAATTATCCGGAATCTGCGAGGCAATGTCCTTGGCAAGACCAGTCTTCAACTGTCCCTGTAAAAGGGTGTCGGCGGATGTCTGGTCGGCTTGCGATACAACTTTTTGTATACCGATGAAGCCACCGGACATGACCGTTTTGGAACGAGCGTACACTGTCTTGAATTTCGGATCACCTTTCAGCGCCGGCAAAGTGAAATCGGACAAGTCGATGTTGTACGTCGGTCCAGCCACATCAGCGGTGACGTGTGCTTCGACACTTCCCGGCACTGCGTTTGCACCGGTACCTTTTTGAGCTGGAATGGTTATTGGCGAATCGAGTCTGAAAACGAGACCGGCGGCCGTTTGGAAACGAGTGGTTGCGATAAGTTTTTGTGATGCGGAATTTGCGTTGTACACGACAATAGTGCCGGACGCTTTGGTACTGACTTGTTGCGCTCCGGTAGCCGGAACCTGAGTCTGTGCATCCTTCGAAATCGTCACCACCTGAAAACCGAGACCGGTCGTGGCATCTTTTTGCGCTGTAAATACACCCGACACGGCGTGAATCTCGTTACGAGATGTCACCGTGATGGAAGCGCTTTTGAACAGTGCGGAAATACCGAAAGCTAAGGCAAGAACCAAAATCACAACCGCCGTATAGAGCAATGTGTGAGATTTTTTCTTCGGCTCGTCATATACGTATGCGTACGAGGGTTTTTGGTCAACCGGAGGCGGAGGTGGCACAGGCGAGAATGGAGACTGTGGCGGTGGCGTCGGTGGTAGCGGAGAAGGCGGCGGGACGATACGCTTCATCTCCACTTTTTTCTCAAATTTTTTTGACTCGTCGAACATCGGCTCGGGACGCGCGAACTGCGGACTCTGACGTCGCGAAGGTAACTCAACATTGCGGATTGAACGAGCAGGAGGCATTACATCTTGAAAAGTTTTCTTTGCCATAGGTTGCGTACATATATATTGTAACGCACTGCGAATCATTTGCAAGAAAAAACTGTTGATTGCGAAAAGAGTCTGAACGAAAGTACGAAAAAAAGATCAGGCTTTCGCACAAAATATGGCGCACAGGACAAGATGCGGTATGTAGTTTTCATGAGAAGTGTATGAAATGTGCGACGAGAAAAATTCGTGAGTCACCGGTACATGATGTATATTTTTTCTGAAAATGGCGGTGGCATCGGTGGTAGAAACGGACAGAAATTCCTCGTACAGCGGAATAAAACGCTCGGACGACGAGAAAAAAACTTTCGTCGGAAGAGCAAGATGCGGGTCGAGTGACAGAAGCGCGTCCTCAAAATAAATAGCCCATTCTTTTTCCACATCTTCCATGAGAGTTTTCATTTTTTCGGACAACTCCTCGTCCGCTTTGCCGGCAAAAACCACATCGATGAGAGAGACAGCAATTTCCGGCGACACCTTAAATACCTCCGCCACTTTTCTGACCACAAAATGTGTTCCTGATAAAAACGAAACCGTTTTTGCAGGCAAGCCGTTTTTGACCAAAAAAATACTGGTTGTCTCGCCCAGGATGTCCATATACAAATAATCCATTGGCGACAGAACATGCATAACTGAATACGAAACAAACGGCATGGTGTGAAAAGAAATGTGTTGACGCGACATGTGGGTGTGGGCAAATACCACTTTGGACACTTCATCGCATACAACCTGACTGACCGCGGAAAAAAATATGGACAGGTCAAGCAGTTGAGTGCGAAGATTGTCGGGATGAAACACCGGATAGCCGTTGACGAACATGGTCAATCGTCGAGCTTCAATCGGTTTCAGTGTGCCGTCGAGTGTGGTGTCACCGGTTCCGACATCGGCCAAAAATTTTTTCATTTCCTGAGTTGTGATGTCGTCGAGAAAATTCTGAGTAACGATAAACTTTTTGTCCTGCGAAATATTAACGTGTCGTGTTTCCTCGACACACCACGGGTGAGAAAAAACCACCTGAATGTTGTCGGCCTTTATTTTCTCCACCGTAAGACGCATGAGCACAGCATCGAGCGACAAAAGCATGTTTTTTATATCGACAACGCCCGTGACCAGTGTTGTTTCGTCAGTAGTGTACGAAAGCAGAAGTTGTCTCACGACGCGTGGTATCTGTCCGTCCGCGTACGACACATACGCCCCACCAACGGTACCCGAACCAATGTCGAGAATGAGCGAAACTTTTTCTTTCCTTTTTCCGAATAAATCCGATAGTGACATACCCATATAGTAGCACAATTTGTTGCTATGAAAACTATACTACTCGAGTACCGCCTTGATGCGACGGACACCAGCCGAGACGGCTTCTTCTTTGAGGATTTTAAAAGTAAGCGGAGTGGTGTGTGACGGGTCTGGTGATATGCCGAGTTCGCGAGTGTTTTCGACATGCGGACCACCACAAAATTCCTTGGAGTACGCAGAGTCAAGTGTTTCGCCCACGTAGTAAATCTGCACCTCATCGCCGTATTTGTCGCCAAACATGTGCGCCGCGCCGGTTTTTTCTGCGTCCTCTTTTTTCATAACAACTTTTTGCACAGGCAGAGCTTGCGCGATTTTTTCATTGACGATGTTTTCAACTTGTCGTTTTTGTTCGTCGGTCATTTTCTCGCCGTAGGTAAAGTCGAAACGCAAACGCTCGGCGGTAATGTTGCTTCCCTTTTGGTCAACCGGACCGAGCACGTCGCAGAGCGCCTGTCGCAACAAATGTGTCGCAGTGTGGTATTTGACTTCCGTCACACCCGTCCCGCCAAGCCCACCTTTGAATTTCTCCAAACTGCCCGCACGCGAGAGCGACTGATGCGCCTCCAAATCCGCTCGAAACTTTTTCTCGTCCACCTCGCGACCTTTCTCTCGAGCAAGCTCCTGCGTCAATTCAAACGGAAAACCGTATGTCGTAAAAAGTATGAACGGGTCAGTGCCTTTTTCGAATTCCTTCAAACCTTTTGCAAGCGTCTCGCGAAAACGTTTTTCTTCGTCAGCAACTGTTTTTGCAATCTCTTCAGTCTTTACATGTAACTGAGGATACGAGTCTGCGTACATTTCTGCAATTGGTGCAACAATCCCCGACAACACACTTTCACCAACACCCAGCATGTCGGCGAAACGTACACTGCGACGCAAAAGCCGACGTACAAAATATCCCTGGTCGGTGTTACTCGGTATCACTCCATCTGCAATCAGAAACACTGATGCTTTCATGTGATCTGCAATAACTCTAAATGCTTTCGTCTCACTCAGATTTTTTCCATATGTCTTGCCAGACACTTTTTCGATGTAGTCAAGAATTGGTCGGTGGTTAACTTCAATAATATCGGGGCAACCGGAAACTGCCATTGCCATACGTTCCAATCCGCCACCAAAATCGATATTGTGTTTCGGTAATTTTGAAAACATACCATCCGGATTTTTTTTGTATTGCATGAACACATTATTTCCAATTTCCAAAAACCGTCCGCAATCGCAGTTTGGATGACAATGTTCACCGAACTTTGTATCGTGTTGTACACCCGTGAATTCATAAAACATCTCTGAGTCTGACCCGCCTGGCTCGCCCGCTGGCATGTTGTCAGGTGTTCCCGCGCGAGACCACCAATTTTTCTTTACATCGTAGTAGAAAATCCGCCCACCCTGCATTCCCACTGTATATCCATTTTCTTCACTTCCAATGTCAACTTCCTTTGCATCAATTCCTTTTTTTGCAAACAATTCTTTCCATACTTCTGCTGCCTCGGTATCTTTTGGAATGTTATTTTTTTTATCTCCAATAAAAACACTGATATAAAGTCGCTGTGGGTCAATACTAATTTCATCAGTTAAAAACTGAAACATCCACGAGATCTGTTCCTTTTTGAAATAATCTCCGAGTGACCAGTTTCCCAGCATTTCGAAAAAAGTCGTGTGGCGGTTGTCTCCGACTTCGTCAATATCTACTGTACGAAACGACTTCTGAGAATCGGCGATGCGTGTACCAGCAGGATGTGTTTGTCCGAGCAGATACGGCACCATCGGTTGCATACCGGAAGCAGTGAAAAGCGTCGTCGGATCATTTTCCGGTACGAGTGAAGCTGACGGGATGATGCTATGACCACGAGCTTTGAAAAACTCCAAAAAGCGCGAGCGAATATCGTTTGAGTTCATATCGATATGATGACATATTGGGGAGAAAAATCAAACCACTGTGTGCGAAACTCACACTAAACGTATTTTTTGAGCACCTGAAAATCGGCGAGGAGTGTCTGGCGGTTACTGCCGTCATAGAGCGCGACAGCGGGGTGATACAGAGGCACAACCATAATATTGCCATAACTTGCTTTGGCCGGAAACTCTTGTCCGTGAATTTGACCGACCGGTTGCATTTTGTCTATCAAGCCGAATTTGTTCATGATGTATGCCATCGAAAATCTGCCGAGCGTGGCGATGACTTTCGGCTGGATGATGTCTATTTGCCTGTCTAAAAACGGCGCGTACAACGTGATCTCTTCCGGCGTCGGATCGCGGTTATCCTGCGGACGATCTTTGACGATGTTGGTAATGTAGACGTCACTTCGGTTCAGATGTATCGACTCGATCATCTCGTCCAGAAACTTGCCCGAACGTCCGCAGAACGGCCGCGCAGTTTCTGCCTCGTTTTTGCCCGGTGCTTCACCGACAAACATAATGTGCGCCGAGTGACTCCCTTCGCCGACAACCGGAAAGTATTTGTTTTTGACGCGATACTCATATAACGGAGATACTGTCAGTCCTAGAACTTCGTCGCGAATCTGTTTCAATGCATCAAAACGTTGTTGGAGTGTAAGTGACATGAAAATAGTATATCACAGTACACAACCGTGCAATAATTATTATGTTGGGTTGCGAGATTTTTACAACTCGTCGATTTCCTGTAACACTTTCTGCTGTTCGTCCGCCGAAAGTCCGAGCGGTGTGAGAAGTTCTGGCGTATCGTGGAGCGTTTGGCACAGCACAACGCCTTTGTCGAGTAACATTTTTTTCTGCATG
>CAYNFW010000017.1:0-10742 GCA_964396805.1 uncultured Candidatus Saccharibacteria bacterium
TGTCGGCGCAACGCAGTCGAAGAGGTCACATCCATTTTCCACCGCGCCAAAAAGGTCCGCCGGCTCACCTACGCCGAGCAAGTGTCGCGGTTTTTCGCGTGGTAGGATTTCATTGCACCAACGCACGGCATTCATCATATCTTCTTTTTCAAATGACCCACCGATGCCGAAACCGTCAAAGGTCACATCACCGTTTTCACCGTGCACAACCATGTTGGCGATTTCCGTCGCTGACTCTCGACGCAATGTTTCGTCTCGCCCACCCTGGACGATGCCGAACAGTGCTTGTCTCTCGGCGAAGTTAGTGTCAAGGGGAACCCTTGACACATTGTCATCCGTTTTGCTGCCGAAATGATGGTACGCGAGCGACTGTTTCGCCCAACGATGTGTGCGTTCAAGCGCTTCTTTCTGATAATGAAGTGACTCGTGCGGAGATGTGCATTCATCAAACGCAAAAATAATATCCGCGCCAAGATTGTGCTGAATGGCGATTGATTTTTCCGGCGTAAAATAGTGCGCACTTCCGTCAATGTGCGAACGGAAGGTCACGCCGTTTGGGTCAATGGTAGCTCTCGCCATTTCAGTGTCCGAACCGACAAAATTTCCAGTCGCGTTTTTGTAACTTTTTGCGCGAGAATGTTTTTGTTCATTTCTTGTTGTGTCACTTTCCGCAGGTAACACTTTCTCGTCGTTGTGTTTGAGAATTTTTGACAACCCTGTGCCGTACGCCGCGCCAAGCGAAAAAACCTGAAACCCGCCGGAGTCTGTCATTGTGGGACCGTGCCAGTTCATCATCTTCTGCAAACCACCGAGTTTGGCCACCTGCTCATCTCCCGGCTCAAGGTACAGATGATAGGTGTTGGCGAGCACCACTTGCGCACCCGTTCCGAGTACCTGCTCCGGTGTGAGCGCCTTGACGGTACCTTTCGTTCCAACCGTCACAAAAGCCGGCGTTTGGATGTCGCCATGCGGAGTGTGTATCGTGCCCACACGTCCAAGTCCGTTTTCAAGTTCCTTGTGAATATCAAACGTCATTGGTTTTTTCATATATTCACAACAGTAACATAAATTTATCGAAGTGGAGTGAGGATATTATTTTCTTGAACGACGAGCAAAGCAAAATCGTACTAACGATTTATGCGGGTCCGGAAAAAAGTACAACGAGAGAATGCGTACCTATAATTTTATTGTACTGGTGTGGTCGTCGGTTGTTCCACTTTCAAAAGTTGAACTTGAAAAACGAGGGTTGAATTGCCAGGAATTGGCCCATACGTTTGCGGACCATAGCCGAGTTCCGGAGGCACCGTTAAGATGCGCGTACCGCCGACGTGCATGCCGACAATACCTTGATCCCAACCTGGAATGACTTGATGCGCTCCGAGTACGAACTGAAACGGCTCATTGCGCGCGACCGAACTGTCAAAAACCGTACCGTCCGTAAATTTGCCGACGTAGTTTACCGTGACTCGTGCACCAGGCTCGGCGATATCTCCCGTTCCGATAACTGTGTCTTGAATGCCAACTTGCGGTCCCGTCGTTTGCGTTTGTGTGTTCATCGTAAATGTTCCCGTTTTAAAATAATTGATAATATATTGTCCGAAGACGAAAAAGAAACCGACAACACCGACTCCAATAACCACAGCAATCCATTCTTTTGTAGATAATTTTTTCATATCATAAGTATACACAAATGAAGCATCGATTGTAAAACTTTGAGAAACCTATATCATACAAATATGGATGAAATATACCCGATGCGTATAAACAAATATCTGGCACACAAGGGCTATTCAACGCGGGCCGGCGCGGATGAGCTTGTGAGTGCAGGCAAAGTGACTATCAACGGCCGGCGAGCGGTGCTTGGCGACAAGGTCACAGAGAATGACAAAGTGAATGTAAACGTAAAAAATTTGCACCGTGACCTCATGTACTTGGTATACAACAAACCAGTTGGTGTGGTCACGACAAACCCCGTTCGCGGAGAAAAGCAAATCATCGACAACCCGACATTACCAAAAACAACGCCGCCACTTTTCCCTGTCGGACGACTGGATAAAAACTCGTACGGTCTGGTGCTTTTAACCAATGATGGCCGTGTGACAGACAGACTGCTCAACCCAAAAAATGATCACCATAAAGAATATGTGGTCGAGGTCGCTCATGCCTACTCGCCAGCTTTTCTGCGACACATGCAAGACGGTGTGGATATCGGCGGATACACGACAAAACCGGCGCAAGTGAAAAAAGTTACCGCGACAAAATTTCGCATCATACTCTCCGAAGGTAAAAACCGCCAAATCCGACGCATGACCGAGAAACTCGGTTATACCGTGACAGATTTGTGTCGCGTGCGTGTACAAAACATCGAGCTCGGCAAGATCCGGCAAGGTTCATGGCGGGAACTCAAAAGCGAGGAACAAGTAACATTTTTAAAATCAATCGGTTTGTAGTAGAATATAAATATGGATAAACTTACAATACCAAACGCACCGGAAGTGCACCTGCCAATCAAACCGTTAACCATGCAGGAAATGCATGACGCCGCAACGGCACGCGTCTCCCTCATCGCAAAAGAATTTACAAAAGGTTTCAACTTTCTAGCTCACTATCCAAAATCCGTGACATTTTTCGGTAGTGCGCGGGTGACTGAAAATAATCCGTCGTATGAAAAAGCCCGCGAGCTCGGTAAGCGCGTAGTCGAAGATTTACACTATTCGGTTGTCTGCGGCGGCGGGCCGGGCATCATGGAAGCGGCAAACCGCGGAGCGTTTGAAGCCGGCGGTGAGTCAGTTGGGCTGACCATCGAGCTCCCCGACCATCAAGTGACCAACAAATACCTGACTGACGAGCTCGAACTCTACTATTTCTTCAGTCGTAAGGTTTGTCTGTCTTTCTCGGCCGAAGCATATGTTTTCTTCCCCGGCGGTCTCGGCACACTCGACGAGTTTTTCGAAATCATGACACTCGTTCAAACGCACAAAATCGAAAATGTGCCGATTATTCTCGTCGGTAGCGACTTTTGGAAACACATCGACGATCTGTTCAAACGCGAACTCCTTACGGATAATATGATAGACCCTGCAGACACAAGTTTGTACACCATCTGCGACGATGTGAGCACTATTATCGACATCATCCGCAATGCGCCGATACGCAACGGCATTAAGTTTGAATACACGACACCGAGCGATAAATAGTTTTTACACCAGCTATTCTCCTTTGGAAATTTCTTTTTTTATTTCCTTGAATTCGTTTTCAATTTCAGTTAGGCGTTCACGGGACACTTTGATAAGCTCGGCACCATCGCGAACATACTCGATTCCCTTTTCTACATCAAGCTCGGACTGTGATTCGAACCAGGACACGATGCCAGCAAGTTTTTTCAATGTCTCGTTCAAATTTGTTTTTCCTCCGCTTTTTTCTTTAATCATGTGTGTTTGTATAGGTTGCTAAATTGCTTCACTGTGAATAATACCATCTGAAACCAAAATATCAATTCGCTCGCCCACACGTACGTCAGTCGTACGGCGCACTACTTTTCCGCCTATTTTTACAATACTGTATCCACGCGCAAGTTGGCGTTCCGGATTTGAGAGTTCAAGCGATTTACCCGCCTGCGCCAAAGTGTCCGAAACTCGTCGCGACAATACGTCAAATCCGCGTGCAATGCCATGACTATATGCCGCAATACCATCAAACTGACGACGAATCTGCGACTCGATGCGACTCAGACCGACGAAGAGTGTCTGCTTGGCATTCGTGAACACATGCAGAACTTCAGCAAAATGTCGCTCGATGGATATGTGCGAATGCTCAACACGACGCTGTGTATCTTTCAACCCGGACTCGAATTCGGAAAATATCTTTTGTTCAGACAATCTGACCGAAGACAAAGCGTGACTCCAACTTTCATTTAGCAAGTTCGCAACAGCCGTAGGTGTAGAAACATTCACGTCAGAAGCAAAAGAAACGAGCGGGACATCCTTGTCGTGACCGATGCCTGTCAACACCGGCGCAGGAAAATTCGCAACGGCACACACGAGAGTTTCGTTATTGAACGCCTGGAACGACTCGAGCGATCCGCCACCGCGCATTATGACGAGCACATCTATTTCTTTGGTTCTCAAGGTGGCTACAGCTTCGAGCAAATCTTTTGTGGCGTCCGCGCCTTCGACTTTTGAATCGACAAACAAAATCTCATACCCAAACTTTCCGATGTTAGTCAGAAAGTCGTGTATGACAGCGCCACTTTTCGAGGTAATGATGCCGATGCGATGCGGGTAATCGGGAAGCAAACGCTTGCGAGACTCGGCAAAGAGACCCTCGGCTTCCATTTTTTTCTTCAGTTGTTCATATGCCAACTGCAACGCTCCTTCGCCGACAAGTTCTATTGTTTCCACCTGCAAACTCAATCCCCCGTTCGGTTTGTAAATGGCGGGATACGCCGTGACAATAACTTCCAGTCCGTCGCGCATGGCCACACCAGATAGTTTAAAATCGTTTTTCCACATAAAGCATTTGACAGTGCTCTGATCCGCTTTATCTTTGACCGAAAAATACAAATATGAACGTCCGTCGTACATTTGCAAGTTACATACTTCGCCGATGATTTTTGACTTTTCATCTTTGAGCGCGACATTTATTCTGTCGAGATACGCGCTGACTGTGAGAATGGTTTCCTGTGTCATACGAAACATTGTAGCACAAATGTGGTGACAAATTCCTTTCGAAAAAATTATGAATGACACACTGACCACAATCCCAGACCGGTAGCTTGCGCACTGGCTTGGTCGGCGCGAAACTCGGTCTGGAATTTGTACGGTTTGTTTTCGTATGTGTACTCGCGAGCGAAGCCGAGACGCACGAGAAGTTCGTCGACAAACGTGCCATCTGGTAAGTAAACGTACCGCAGTAGGCGTCCATACTTGTCTCGATTGGCCTGCGTCGGATCGGCAACGAGACGAACAGACTGGTCGTCGAGGAGAGATTTGGTTTCGACACTCGCCTCCTTGCCAAAACATTGCACCGGTTTACGTGGGTCAACAACTTCGGGCGTGTCCACACCCAGAAAGCGCACTATCTCATCCGCATCAGCAATCGACACAACGATTGTATCGCCGTCGATGACCCGCACCACCGGCACAAAACCGCTTGGAGTCGACGTGGCGACGGAAGCGACAACCATCGCGGTTTGTCTCGTTTTCTTTTCCGTCGCGTTTTGATTTTGCAATAATAAAAAGACACCGAGTACGGTCAGCACCAGAGTTGTCGCAAAAATCTTTTTCACATTATTTGTTGCGGTCATGCGGCCACTGCTCGCTTTCAGCGGTTGCCTTGCCCCTTTTTCCACCATTCCCACAGTGTCGGTAGGATGGAAATAAAAATAATCAAGACGATAATAGGTGTAATGTAGTCGCTCGCCCGCGGGAGTGCCTTGCCGAGAAAATACCCGAGTGTAGTCATACCGAGCGACCAGCCCGCAACGCCGATAAGGGTGAAATTGACAAACTTTTTGTACGTAAAGCCTGCTATACCGGCAAGCGCCGGAGCAAAACTGCGCACCACCGGCACGAAGCGTCCGATGATAATCGTTTTGGTGCCGTACTTCGTAAAAAACTCCCGGGTATAGACGATGTATTTCGGATTAAAGATTTTGGAATTTGGATTCGTGAACAGACGTGCGATAATACGCTCACCAAAAACATAACTGCCGATGTACCCAAGCGTTCCGGACACAAAATAAATTGCAATAAGCCACCAAAAATTAAGATAGCCTTGTGACGCCAAAAAACCGGTGGCAAAAAGAAGCGAGTCACCCGGCAGGAAAAAAGTCATAGGAAAAGATTCCAGAAAAATAATCAGAAAAATCCCGACATAGCCGGCTTTCTGAACAAGAGTAATGATGTCGAGCGACAAATGCATGCCAGTGTAATTATTGAAACGCGGGCGCGAGCAGATTTTTTATGGCCGATTTCTGAATCGGAAATTCTTGAATGCCGATAACATACGGCCCGACTTGATATTGTCCAAACATAAAAGTGACGGTTGAAGGTGTCAAATACCAAGTCGAAAAATTGGTACTGGTCGCTTCCGTTCCGCTGTCAATCATATCCTTATCGGCATAATCGCCGAGTGTGTTATAAAAATATTGCCGAGAGGAAGAAGCGATTGTTACCAAATATGGTTTTGCAAAAACGTCGTCGAGTGTTACAAGCTTGCCTGACTTATCGTATGTAAAGGTATCTACATCCGTTCCACCATGCGCTCCACCCTCAAACTGATATGTTTCAATAATATACGTTACCGTGTTCGTCGAAGTAGCCACGCGTGTGGTCACGTTAAATTCGTATGCCAGTGCTTCAGCCGGAAAATCCTGTGCCTGCGCGGATGTCAGAGAAGTATAGTCATCAAGAAATTGTGCTTGAGCGCCGTGCACAAAAGAATATACTTCCGGTAATTGTGTCCCGGACGATTGTGGATATGTCATTGAGAGTGTATAGGATTTACTTGCCGTTCCCGAAAGTGAATCTTTCTGATCATGTTTTTCTGTGACCATTGGTGCAATAGGTACTGCCAAAGATTGTGATGTAGAAGTCGTAACCACAGGTGTCTCTGTTGTTTTCGCTCGTCCCATATACAACAAAACTCCCACGGCCACTGCCGCCAGCACGAGCACCGCCACAACTTTTTGAGTGAGAGTCATGTGGTAAGTATAGCACGAAAAAAACCGGACAAGTATCCGGCTTTTTTCTTTTTTACTCTACGAACGTGTATGCCTTACCAGTCTTCCCTGCTCGGCCAGTTCGGCCGATGCGGTGGACATAATCTTCGTAGGTTGCTGGTACGTCAAAGTTGATGACATGCGAGACTGCAGGAATATCCAGCCCGCGAGCGGCAACATCGGTTGCTACGAGAATCTGCGCATGATTTTCCTTAAACGCTTTGAGTGCACGCTGACGTCCTGAGTTATTTTTATCGCCGTGAATTGACTCGGCTTTGAAACCGCGGTCAGTCAACACGCGCGAGAGTTTCTCCACGCCATGTTTGGTGCGTCCAAAAATCAGAACCTTCTGAAAATCTTCTTTGTTCAGCATGTCATGGAGCACATCGAGCTTATTTTGATCGCGACCGACTCGGATAATATCCTGGTCGACGTTTTTTGACGTATCGCCTGTTTTGACCGAAATCATAACAGGGTTATGCAGAAACTCGCCGATAAGTGCTTTAATTTCCGGAGACAATGTCGCCGAAAAGAAAAGGGTGTGACGCGGAGTCGGCATAGCTTTCAAAAGCATTCGCATGTCGTTGATGAAACCCATGTCGAGCATTCGGTCGGCTTCGTCGAGTACCACGGTGTTAAAGTGTGTCAGGTTGAGAACTTTTCGCTCAACCAAATCCTTGATGCGTCCCGGCGTACCGATGACAAACTCGTTGCGATACTGCAAGTCGCGAATCTGCTTGCCGATTGGAGAACCGCCAACAGCACAGGTCGAGTACAGTCGCAAGCCCGCGACAAAACCTTTCAGTTCCTCGTCAATCTGCAGAGCCAGCTCGCGTGTCGGAACCATGATCAAAATATTTTCTTTCGGTTGCGAGAGTACTTTGTGTATGAGCGGAATGAGAAACGCCGCGGTCTTGCCCGTACCGGTGTTGGCAATACCGACAATATCACTTCCCTTCAAAATTTCCGGGATGGATTTGTCCTGAATCGGCGTCGGCAGAGAGTATCCTTTTTTTATAATGTTTGTTTTTAAACGTTCGTCCACGGTAAAATCAGAAAATTTGTGAACTGGCACAAACTCCTCTATTTTTTCCATTGCGGACGCTTTCTGCACGAAAAGAGCCGGGTTAATATACTTGCCCATACCTTTGCGTGACGGTCGTGATGAGGCACTGCGTGGATGTCCGATATTTCGATACGATGAATTACCGCCGGAACTTCTCGTTCCATATGCTGAACCTCGTACCGGTCCGCGGGAAAAACCTCCCGAACTTGTCCGGCTTTTAAACGGCGATCTGATCGACGCGTTAAATACATGCGTCGTATGATTACTCCGCGCACCACTCTGTGGCGCGCTTTTGTGTGTTCTATCCATAAAATTACGCGGAAAAATCCGCTTGTGTTGAGACCGTTAACTCTAAGTTTCCGGGAGCTAGTAATAAGTTGCTCGCAAAGTTAGAGAACGTGTCTCAAACCGAAACTAGTGAGATTGACTCAATGGGTGAAGTATATATCGTTTGACTTATATTGTCAATAGATATTTTATGGCCTACCGCAAGGCTTTTTACTGTTTCAGATTACACTTCGCATCGAGTTGGGCAATATCGTCCGCGGTCGGAGTGATGTTCGTACTCTGGTTTGCTTTATACATTATGTCACTCGTATCGTCAGTATGCACAAAACCAAGTGCGTGACCGAGCTCATGCGCTAGAACGCGGATCAGTTTGTCGTTACTTGTGTATTCATACACGTCGATATGGTTGCCATTACCGTCCTGCACATACAACGCCTCGTTGAATTCCCCATCACCTCCGACGGTTTGGGTACCGATCGTGTTGTATGTGTTGACTGAGACGTTCAGTTTTGAAGCAAGGTTGTTCAAGGTAGCGGCAAGTGTGTTGAGTATATCCACTTCGGCGTTAAGTGCGTTCTCTGCGGTTTGAATTTGATCGTAGCCTCGTCCGGTTTGACGATACCCCGCCACGAGACTGTCAAGCGCCGATTTTTTTGCCATATAGTCGGTATTCAAAGAAAGGTATCTTGCTTTCAGGTCGTTATATGTAGTCTGTGACGTGTCGATAGTCGTGTCCAGTTTTTGGAGCGTTTGAGTAGCCTGCTGTCGATAGTCATATATCAAGTTTATCTTCAAGCTTCCACCGGGTGCATATGCAAAAAGCGTTCGGCCGGCAGGTTTTTCCCACACAGCCTTGGCCTGTGCCACATCGTTTAAAAAGTCGGTTTGAGAAATACCGAAACGCGGATCAAATGTGCCGATACTATATGCGATGGGTTCCTGACATGGAAAATATTTTGCCAAAAACTCTGACCGCACATTTTTAAACGGGATCCACGATACCCACACACATATGCCGATAACAACAAGCAGAAAAATAATTTTGAAAAATTTGCGTATCATATATTATGATATCTGTTATTGTACTGCTTCAATACCTTGCATAAAAATCTGACGATCTTTTTTGAAAAAAACCAAGCAAATATGATAAATCGAGTACGTAATGAAAAATGCGGAGAGAACATCAATAGAATAGTGTAAGTGCCCAAGAAGAACCACAACGCCGAAAAAGAGTGAGATTGTTATAAATAAGACACGCAATATCGGTTGCTCCCAAAAAAGCAAACCCACCAAGAAAGGAATGCCGGTGTGCCCCGAGAAAAAGAGATCGGCACCAAAACTGAAAAGATTAATCATACTAAGCGGATTGATAATGACGTGCGTAGGAAATGGTCCGAGGTGTGTCAGTGAAATAAAAACCGAGCGGATAATGATGAACAAGCCGATGCTTTTTGACATAAATGGAAACCATCTCGGCTGGTATATACACAAAAATAAAATAAGAAAAAAGAGCATCCCTGTGCCATAGATAAATGCGCCGTCAACATCGTAGACACGAATGTTTGAGAGGATGATGTCCGTAACGGAGTTACTTGCACGTTCGGTGGCATAGAGTCCGGCATAAAAATTTATAAACAAACTGCCGACAAACAGCAACATACCAGAGAAAAAAGCGAACAAATACGTTTTGTTGCTGAAAAGTTGTCTGTATGTATGCGCCAGTGTTCTCATGCGTTTAGAGAGTATTCTCTTTTTTGTTACCAAAATAATTTTGAGCAAACAGTCCGAGTGCGATAATTGCTACAGAAATGCCGGCGACCCAGAGTGATCCGGATTCAAATTTGTTGGCGTATGTTTCGTAGGCACTTCCAGCCAAATATCCAACATACATCAGAGCACTTGATTTGACTGCCGTACCAACAAAACTATACCAGAGAAATGTCCAAAAATCCATTTGTGCATAGCCCGCACCGATAAGAAACACCGCACCAAAGGCGTGTGTGAACTTGCCAAAGAGAAGAAGTTCGCCACCGCGTTTGTCGAATTCTTTTTGGACGCGCACTTTGTGTCGCTCAAAATTGAATTTGTCAATGACCCATCGCGAAAAACGTGTTCGCTCGCCGAACCAGCCGATACAATAGTAGAGTGCGTCGCCCGTTGTGTCACCGGCGATGATGATGGGCAGAGCAATCCAGGGATTGAGCTGGTGTGTCGAGACGAGAAAACCGGACGCCATAGTAATGAGTGGGCCTTCGAGTGCAGTGATGGGAAAAAGTAGCCAGTATTTGTAGCGGAGGAAAAGTTGAAAGAGAAACTGCGAAGCTGTGGCGAGAAATGCGTTCATTTCAATAGTGTATCATACAGTGCGAGCAATTTCTCGCCGACCGCTTCAAGGGAGTGGTCGCGGAAAACCATTTCCTTTGCACTGGCGCCGAGGCGCTTGCGAAGAATGGGGTCAGCCACCAATTCTGAAAGTTTGTCTGCAAACTCGGCGTCAGTACGCGCTTTGAGACAATTTTCACCATCTTTCAGCCAGCCGTAGTAGACCGGAATGTCACGCACGATAATAGGCAGACCGCACGCGCCGGCTTCAAGTACCACGATGCCTTGATTTTCTTCAAATGACGGGAACATAAAAATATCTCCGGCAGAAAACGCCGAGACGAT
>CAYNFW010000018.1:0-10620 GCA_964396805.1 uncultured Candidatus Saccharibacteria bacterium
TTACACTTTCAATTTAATCATCTTATAGTTCTGATAAAATACTTCCCACAACGAAATTGTTCCAAGAATGTCTCGATTCATGCGAATATCTTTTTTTATGCCTGCAATAAAACCATATTTTTTCCAAGCTGGCCACGGATTTTGTACATTTTTCCAAAACACGACTTTGATACGACAATTATATTTGATGATATACGTATTTATACATGGCTCAAGTCCAAATCCACGTACATGAGGAAGTATACCGAGAATTTCCAGAGCAATTGAGCGTGAAAAAATTCGTTCACCTGAGATATATTCAATGCCAAGCCATTGAACGTATTTTGGATTACTACGCATGCTCATACTCATATCAGCTTCTCCTTTTTGTATCGGATCAATGAGTGCAGTGATATTTGAAACTATAAGCCCAACCAAGTCCGCGTCAAGAAGAAAAATGTAGTCGCCCGTCGATGCTTTGATGTCGGAGTAGACTGCCATTGTCTTGCCTTTATTTTTTTCATGAACAATAAGTTTTACATTCGGAAATTTTTTTACATATTCCCCAACGATTTCTCGCGTATTATCTTTTGAACCATCATCAATAACAATTATTTCGCTGATACCTTGACACGGAACAACTATATCAAGCACAGAGGAAATTCTGGGACATTCATTGTATGCTGCAATAATGCACGAGATAGTTTTCATTTTTTACATTTTAATTTTACTCTAGACTATTCAAACATTGACAATTCTATTGATTTTTCAAAAAATCTCCTAAAGCAAAATCCGTATCGAATTGTTGGCCATCCTTATTATTTAAAGTTTTTTCAAATTCTGACCAAAAATTCTTTAGAACACTAAACCCTTGTTCAGAAGTATTCACAATAAAATAATACCTAAAAAGATAAAATGAAGATTTTCCATTCTCATCGTAAACTGTTTCTGCTTCAGATTTTGTTTTGTCTTCCAATGAGATTGAATTATTACCAAGAGTATTGTCAGCCTGCTGAACGACAGAATTTAAAAATTTTTTTAAATTCTGTTGAATCTTTTCTTTATCTCTGGTTGATATTTTGTCGGAAGACACAGCGAAAATGATATGAGGGCAATAATTAGTCATCAGTTCTCCATTTTCTTGTACATGTCCCGAACATGACGATACGGTTTCTATACCAATGTCAGGAAATTGTGAAGTGACAAATGCATTCAATCTTTTGAGAATCGTCCTAATTGGTTTGTCAGCTTCCTCTATACTATCTTTAATATACTCTGAATATTCCCCAGCAGGATGTTCTTTTTTTGGATCTCCATGTCCGGGGTCAGGTAATTCAAAATTATTTTTCATATTTTAAGTATATATTATTATTTGTGTTTTTTTTGTAAATCTTTCTGATCATATCCAAACTCGTATTCAAACACCGGTTTGGTAATTGGACCAAAAAGCACGTTGTGCACCGTGGCTTGGGCATATTTCCAGAGTAGACGTGCACGACCCTCCTTTTCCATTCGTCGCACCGAAAAATGCACCCAGTATGGCGTAACGGCATATTTGCCGACATGGGATGCATTCAACATAAAATCATGGTCTTCATTCATGATGACATTTTCGGGATAGCCACCAACTTTTTCAAAGACCTCGCGGTCGGCAATAATACACATTGCACCAAGCGCACGAAAAAAACGTGACAAATAGAGGCAGAGTGCGTAGAAACCCATCATAACTTTATCAAACGGATGCGAGGAAAGTGGTGCGAGGTAGACTGTTGAGATACCGAGATGATGCACGCGAAAATATGTGGTCGATTTGGAAATAAAATCTGTATCTTTCAAAAGTAAATCCGCATCGATGAAAAAAAGTAA
This sequence comes from uncultured Candidatus Saccharibacteria bacterium, assembly GCA_964396805.1. GTDB lineage: Bacteria > Patescibacteriota > Minisyncoccia > Phycocordibacterales > DATDWN01 > CAYNFW01. Next base: position 1,846 of record CAYNFW010000018.1, read on the forward strand.
GTCTCCCGACGACGCATACGCACCACGGTTACGCCCCGGCGCCGGCATCCCGCCATCCACAATGAGCAATCGCAAAAAGTTGTGTGCAAATGACATTGCCACCTCGCGTGTTTTGTCCTTTGAAAACGCATCCGCTACCACCACCTCAATCTCACTCGCACAATCCTGTCGCGCCAGCGACCCAAGCAATATGGCGACATGTTTTTCCTCGTTGTAGGTGGGGATGATTACGGAGATCATAAAATTATTTAGATTCCTCTTTTTGTTTCTTTGCTTCCAATGCCTTTAGTGCTTCATTCGTCAAGTTCCCCCATTTTGTCGGTTCCAATATCAGATTTTGATGTCCGCCAACAACAGAATAAAACCCATCGACATATTCACTAGTTAAATCTTTTTGCATTTTAGCCATCGGAAATAGTTTTTCATCAACACCACTAATGATGGAAATTTTAATCCCTTTTTCGCGGAGATTCACTAACATGTCACGTATATCTAATCGGCTTATAGCTTTCGCTTCAGCAATCGTTTCATCTCGTGTTTCCTTGAGATACAAGTTAGCGCGTTCCGGACCGTCCCCACTTCCAAAAGCAAACTCCGGAGGATGTTTCTTTTGATCTTGAATGGAATGAACAAACTCGTGAGCATTACGTATACCCAGCGCAAGCAAATTATCCTTGCCAATCATCCCTGCGGGGTCAACAAGTACCATATTTCTGAATTTTTCCGGTTCAAGTGTTGCTGAGTAGGTCGCATTTATTCCACCCTCGGAATGAGCAATGATATCAACTTTGTCGAAGTTTTTTAATTCTATTGTTTTGAGAATTGCGGCAGATTTTTTCAGTTCTGCTTCTTCCATATCAGCATGTTCAATATCTTTTTTTACACTGCTTTGAATGCCATGTGGTGCATCTGGCCAGAGCACGCGACGACCTTGGTTATACAAAACTCTGACAGTCTCTTTGCCGTTATACGGGTCACCCATGATTCCGGGACAAAATATAATCGGAGTTTCAGATGTCATTTTTTCCGGAACCAAATCATATATAAAAAATGTATCTCCGTTTTCAAGAATAACGTTTTCAGGATGTTCAAACTGCTCGTCAAACCGCGCTTTCGCCAAAACTTCTCGTTCTGCAATTTTTTCTTCTTCAGTTTGACCAATCGGTGGTCGCGCAAAATTAGGTATGCCTTCATTCATGTCTATATGATACCAAACAAAAACCAAGTCAACATCATTGACATATATGCTTCATATTGATATAATACACTCAGGAGAATAAAAATGGTAAACTTTTTGATCGTGACAGCAGTTATCGTGTCTCTTGCATTTGCCGCAGCTCTCGCAATAAAGAGACCTCCGTTCCAGGGAATGCAAAGAATTGGCGGGCAAGTGCTGATTCTGGGATTTGCATTTCTTATCGAACTGGCAAATATTTTTTATTTCGCCTCAACTAATCACTAGGGCTGAGGTCAAATTCAGATGGAAACTGATTCAATGGTCCGACGCGTGCTTACGCTCGGACCTTATTTGTGCACATTTCCAACAGCTGACACCTCTTCATCCACAAAGCCTTGAATTTCAAGCACGTAAGTTTTGTGATCATCTTTACCCATTGATTCCAATTTGCCCACAATTTCACTTCTATGTGGAGCGATTTGCTCTGGTCCAACACGTACAGGTATGTGTGACATTTGAGTTTGTCCACCTCGTGACATCGCTTTGAGCCTCTGACTTTTTGCGTCCGATGTGGTGTGAATATCATACGAATCCGTTTCCTGAGTTGTATAATCGTAATGATCAAACATAACCATTGGTATGCTCACACCATTTTTATCCGGCACACCATTAATTGTTTTATATACTGGCACCATAAACTGATACGATTGTCGTCCAGTTGAAACCGGATAGCCCTCTACTTTTATCAACGGCTGTTTTGTAAAAGCTTCAGGATTTTTCATAATGTCTTCTATTTTTGTAGTCGGCATGGCCTCAATATCTTCCTTCCGCAGACCACCACATGCTGCCAAAAATGCTTCACTTCCGAGACACACAGCCACAAGCAACTTTGTACGAAACTTATCGAGAATTGAATGTTGTTCGTGAGTTTCTAACGTTTCCTGGCGATCTGCAACTTTTTCTGTACTCTCTTGAGTATTCAGATTTAGACTTTCCATACCCATAGTATTTTGATTAAAAAAAAATAATAACACTGCAATTGTAATAGAATCATTCAAGAAATACAACTTGCTTTTGATCCACATAATACTCGGACTTTTTTGTACTACAGCCGAGCAAGCCACTCGCGGATCGCTTTAGCGATTTCGAGGCGGGAGATGGTCACGATGTTGTGTGTGTCGGCACCGAGTTCGACGAGCGTGCTGTGTACGAAAATTTGTTTCAACTTTTCATGTTTGGCGGGGTCACGCATCCAACCTTTCGGCGAGAAAATAAAAAGGGTTGGAGTTTCAACACGCAACGGCAGTCGAAACGTCGCGATATCGTGAATTTTTGCAAAATAATGTTCCGAGCGTTGATGTTTCAAATCAAACAACGGCTGAATGAACAACGGCTGTTGCTCGACGTACGCATAGTCCACCGTGCCGAGTTTTTTTCGTTGTAGCCCGAGATATTTTTTATATTTCGCGAGCCACGCTACAAAAGCGCTCATCCACACACCCCATAGCTGGTATGTCGCGAACTGCCAGAAAAACGGCTCGATGACCACCAGCCCGGCGACCTTCGACTCGTGGTGGTACATCACGCGGAGAGCCGTCTGCGCGCCGTAGCAGTTGCAGAGGAGCACAACTTGCTCACCCGCCGGCATGTCGTCTACCATTCGCGCAACCTCCTCGTATGTTTTGCGCCAGTTGATGAGTTGCACAAACCTCACGTCGAAATCCGGAAATTCCTTGGCGTAGTTTTTGAACACATTTTTGTGCCCACCCAACCCCGGTATGCAAATGATTTTCATGATAGTTTTGTTTTATTAATATCTTTCGCTTACTTCATTGACTTTTAATACACTTTGGTATACACTTTTCCTATCGGATCGGGGTGTCCCCGGTCGGCAAAAGGTCCCGCAAGGGACTTTTTGCGTCCACCCTTATCTTCAAGGAAAAATCTTTAAACCATACCCTTCCATGTTGCCACGTGTATCCTTCCTAAATTTTCCCTCGATTACTTGAAATGGCACGTACGGTTCTTCTGAGTTTAATACATGTCGTGCAATCGGATACGCACACAAGTCGGCAATTTGAAGTCCCACATCATTGTCTTTTTTCAATTTCATACTGAAACTAGTAATACATTTTTTGAAACGTTCAGGACGTATGTGCTGTGTGCCGACATCTATGACACTATTATAGTGCGAGAGTAACTGCGCGTCTTCTTTTCTTCCCCTCTTTTCAATATCAATAGATACTGTTGAATGTACATTTTTCTCGGTACAAAAAACTAATCGTTCAAGAATATATGAAAGACAAATACTGTATGGATTTTGAGCAATTTTTCCATATTTTTCTACATACTTCTTTTTGTCAATTGCTACAGAAATGATCATAAAATGTGAATCGGAAATAAGCGTGTTCAATTTTTCATAAAATTTTTTCTTTAATTCCATATCGAAAAGTATCTGAAACGCTCCATCACACTTTCGTATGTCTCTGGAATGCAAAATTACCTCCGTTGTATGAAAAAATTCCTGTTTGAAAGCATTTATTTTTTCGGTGATTCTAATATATTCTGTATCTTCAAACAAACATCCTGCAAGCAAAAATAAAGGAAAATTCTCATCAATAAAACTCAAACCATGATCACCTGCCTCATCTAAAAAGAAGTGGTATTTTTTAGCTTGATCCATATAATAATTATATCAGAAAAAGTTTTTGCAAGAAATTTTATAAACTAAAGGCGTCGATGCAGTTGCACCGACGCCAGGAAAATCACAAAAGTTTTTTGTAATGCACAGGTATCCCCTCGAATACACGAGGCAAGACGACCTGTGTATCAGTCGAAACTTCTGACGGCATCGAGATTAAGACCAGCAACGCCGTGTTGGTTTGATCGAGCCCAAATCGTCGCAGGCGATCGGCGTCAGCTTCCCAGCTGCCAGTAATTTGTTCGACCTTAAGCCTTCGAGGAGCCATAGAAGAGGTCATTGCCCCCTCCACCTTTCCGATTTTTCCCAGAAAGGCTTTACTGTACTTCTCAAAAATTTGAGTGTTTTCACTTCCGTTTTTCATACCTACCTCCTTACATACTATACATTAAAAAATATAAAAGTAAATACTTACTCGCTGACAATCCTTTATTCCTCATCATCACCTTCCTTCACCTCTCCATTAAAATCCCGCATCGCATCGAGGACGGGTTGGATTTCGCCGGCCATTATTTTTTCGATGTTGTGCCAGGATTGTTTGATACGGTGGTCAGTGATGCGATCTTGCAAAATGTTGTACGTGCGGATTTTCTCCGAGCGGTCGGCAGTGCCTATTTGACCCTTTCGGTCGGCGGAATATTTCGCGTCCTCCTCGGCTTGTTTCAAATTTTCGAGTTTGGCAATCAAAATGGACATTGCCATTTCGCGGTTTTTGAGCTGACTGCGCTGAGCGGTCGAACGCACATCGATGCCCGTCGGTTTGTGGATGATACGCACGGCAGTCTCCACTTTATTCACATTTTGTCCGCCGGCACCACCGGAACGTGACGTTTCTATTTCGAGGTCACTCGGCGCAATCACCACCGACGTTTTCTTGCGCACCGGAAGCACTGCCACGGTTGCGGTCGATGTGTGCACGCGTCCCATTTTCTCTGTCGCCGGAATTCTCTGCACACGATGCACGCCGGTTTCGTATCGCAAATCCTTGTACACATCCTTGCCACGAAATTCAAATGACGCTTCTTTGTATCCGCCAACCGCACTTCGTGACTCGTCCACTACACTAACCGCCCACTTACGCGTCTCCGCATATCGCGTGTACATCTGTGCCAATTCCTCAGCAAACAATGATGCCTCCTCACCACCCGCTCCGGCGCGCACTTCAAGGATGATTTCGTTTGGAAATTCCTCGGCCGTTTCTTCCACAGTCAAAATCTCATCCATTTGTTTCAGAATGGTTTCTTTTTGCGACATAAGTGACGCAAGCTCCGTCTCGGCAAGTTCCGCCAGTGCCGAATCATGCGCAATCATATTCCGCGTGGCAGTTTCCTCCTCCTCGAGTTTCTTGTATAACCCGGCAAGGTACGACGTTTTATTATTTTGTAGGTATTTTTCGATGTCCATGGTATGTAATTTTAAATTAAAATCTCGTTGAGTGTCACAATCTTTTCGCAGAACCTTAGAAAACAACGACGACGAGTGCGTGGCACACGAGGAGGACATTGTTTTCTTGAGGTTCGAGAGCGAGCAAAAATCGTACCAACGATTTATTGTGTGCTCAAAAAAGCTTGTGACCGAAAAAGAGATTTCAATTTCAAATTACTAAAGTCTATTATAACAGAAAAAGCGACTTTGAGCCTCTTGCATCGCTCTTTCAAAATCAACCAACAAAGTTACTTCTTTCCTGCTTTGGCCTTTGCCACACGTGCGCGGAATTTCTCGGCGCGACCGGCGGTGTCGAGTGACTTTTCAGTACCGGTGTAAAATGGATGCGACGCACTTGAGATTTCGAGACGGTACACTGGATATTCCTTGCCGTCTGACGCTTTGGCTTTTTCCGACGTGGCAACCGACGACGAAATAACAAACTCAGTGTCGTTTGAGTTGTCGATGAAAAGCACCGGGCGATAGTTTTGTGGGTGAATGTCTTTTTTCATTGCCAGGATACAGTATCAAAACTTGAGCTTTTTTGCAAACTTTTATGGGCAACCTGTCACCATCCATGCCAGAGTTGTACACAGGCAGGACTTTTCAGCTTGACTACAATTTTGACCTATGCTACCTTTATATAACAAGGTAGCATTATACACTTATATGACCGACACACACACCACAACAAACACCGCTGAAAAGTTCGGACCGATTCGCAAGGGTCTACTTGAATTTATCGTCCTCGCCATCATTTCGCAAAGGGAAGTGTATGTTGCGAACATTTTGGAAACGCTCGCGGTGACGGACTTCGCCACGCAGGAAGGCACGCTCTATCCCCTGCTTTCAAAAATTCGTCGCGAAGGCCTCGTCGAATACGAATGGAGAGAATCTGAAGTCGGTCCGCCACGCAAATATTACACGCTGACCGCGCGAGGAAAAGAACAACTGACGGAACTGAATACATACTGGGAGTATATCAACAAAACCATTAAAAATTTCAAAAAATAATTCACTATCATGAACAAAGTCACCACAATACATTTGAATGGAAAGGCATATCAAATGGAGGAATCAGCATACGACATGCTCCGAACATATCTCGACGACGCCCGCGCCAAACTGGAAAATAATCCGGACAAAGACGAAATACTGCAGGATGTCGAACAAGCCATGGCTGAAAAATGCAATGCGTATTTGAATCAGAATAAAAATGTGTTGACGCAATCGGAAATTGAAAACGTCATTCGCGAAATGGGACCGGTTGAGGATGACGCAAGCCAATCGGAGACAAAAGAAAATTCATCTCAGAAGGAAACCGTCGATTCGAAGAAAAAGTTATATAAAATAAAAGAAGGTGCGATGATTCTTGGTGTATGCAACGGTATCGCCGCATATTTTGACATTGACGTGACGCTTGTGCGCATCGTCTGTGTTGCGCTCACCATATTGACCGGAGGTGGATGGGTTGCGGCGTATATCATTGCCGCACTCATTATCCCTTACGCTCATACCGCCGAGCAACACGCTGCTGCGCATGGCACGGCGTTCAACGCACAGGAACTGATTGACCATGCAAAGAAAAATTACGCCGACATGAAAGCGAACAAAAATAATTGGAAGCGGGAGTGGCGAGAAAATAAGCGCAAATGGAAACGTGAGATGCGACAAAATATGTACTACGGGCAGTCATATGACTACCACTATCATCACCGAAGTAGTTTTTGGGAAACCATCGGATCAATTTTCTGGCTTGCGGTCATTGTCCTGTTTTTCGTCTTTCTATACCATCACGTCCCGGCAACTCGCCCCGCTCTTGACCACGTATACACCGTACTAACCGACTTGTGGTACAGATTTTTGAATTGGTTGCAAAAATAAATTCGGCATGTGTTTAAGAAATTACTCGTTCACCGAAACTATAAATTTGATACGGTGACTTGACCGGTTTCGGAGAGTTCAAGTTTTTCCAGAGGTTTTCGTATTCTTTGTCTGACACTTGGTTTAAAATACCTGGACGAATTTTTGATTTCTTGGCAGAAACAATATACCCGCGAATAGCCTCATCGAGCATGAGAAAAACTTCCCGAGGATCGTCTCCGGTTTCAATGATATTGAACTCCAAAGCAACGCCAACCCAGACGGGTCCGTCTTTGAAGATGATTGTGCGAACAGAGCCTTTCTCGTATGTGTTCCTTATTGTCTCGCGACACCGTATTGATTCAAGTAGTCAATGTTGCTCTGAATACTCGTCTCGAGGTTTTCCACGCTTCTACCATAAGAACAGGTTGACCCACCACTGCCGTAGTATTTACAGGCCGCGCGAAGCTCGCTTGAGTACGAACCGTTGACCGCACCAAGATCGGAAAGATACAGAGCGGAAGCCATAAACGCGTCCTGTGGGTTCCACGGATTGGCAAAGTGGCCGAGCACTGACTGCAGTCGACTGGCTAGGAGTTGCCATGTCGAAGCGATAAACTGCGCTGGACCCATGGCACCGCCATACCCGCCAGCGCCAGCGATAGGACACGATACGACCGTCTTCAGCGGGTCGAGACCGAGCGACTGAGTGATGGTAATGAACGGCTGTAAGTCACGCGACGGCTTCATGAGGTTCGGCCAAACCTTACCCGTCGTCACACTTGAACCGGAACCGGAGGTCAGATCAGACAAGTAGCATTTTCCCACATTTGCGCCAAGATTCGACTCCTGGGTTAAAATTGCAAGGAGAAAGGCGGGGTTGACGCCGGTTTTCGTGCCAGCCGCCTGCGCATACGTGAGTGCATCACCAAATGAGATGGCTGAAGTTCCACCTGCGAGACTAAAGAGCGCCGCGCGGATTTTAGCGGCCTTGGCTTGCTCGTCAGCCAGCACCTGTGTGTACGTTTTCTCCTGCGTTTTATTGACTGTAATCAAATATTCTTTCTGTTTCTCATCGGCCTGAACTTGTTGCTGTTGCACAACGGCCGCCTGTTGAATATCCACTTGCTGGTTTTGTTGCACGGCAAGCGCCGCTTTTTGTTGCTCGGTCAGGTTTTCCGTAGCACGAATTTTGGTGAACAAATCCTGCATCGACTTGTCAATCGACTGAAATGTATCGACATCGCTGAAAAAGTCCGATAAATTTTGCTCGCCCAAAATAACTTCCGGTAGAGTATAACTATCCATTTCATTCGATTGGCGAATCAGCTGAGCGAGCGAGTCGTGACCCTGACTGATCTGATCCTCGAGCGAGGCAATGTTGGCGTTTTTCTGGGCAATTTGTTGCTGAAGTTGAGCAATCTCTATATTTTTTTGCTTGATGAAGAGTTTGGCTTGTTGAATTTTTGCGTTCAACACATCCGCATCATGCTGGAGCGAAGCAGTGCCGGCTTTGGTGGTATTGAGTATATTCTGCCATTTGGCGATGTCTGCCTCTGTCTGAGCGAGTTCGGTCTGATACTCGGCTTCCTGCTCCTGTGGTGTTAGA
>CAYNFW010000019.1:0-10551 GCA_964396805.1 uncultured Candidatus Saccharibacteria bacterium
CCCCCCCCCCCCCCCCCCCCCCCCCCCCCCCCCCCCCCCCCCCCCCCCACACCCTGCCCCCGGCCCCCCAGTCTGGTAGTATTATTTGTGTTGTAATTTTCCATGTATGTTCAAAGTTAAATATACATATATCATAACAATAGAAAATCTTTTGGCAACCTGGGAGAAATTTTTACGTCGCAAAAAGAAGAAAAAAGATGTGATCGCATTTCAATTGCAACTCGCCGATAATCTGGTTCAGCTATACAAAGAATTGCAAGATAAAACATATGTGCATGGAGGATATTCAGCTTTTAATATTTCTGATCCGAAACCAAGAAATATTCACAAAGCGTTGGTGAGAGATAGAGTGGTACACCATCTTTTGTATAAAGAATTATACTGGTATTTTCACAACAGATTTATTTTTGATTCATACTCGTGCAGAAAATATAAAGGTACACACAAAGCACTCGATCGGTTCAAAGAATTTGCTGGAAAAGTTTCAAAAAATCATACCCGCACATGTCATGTGCTGAAATGTGATATACGAAAATTTTTCGCGTCGATTGATCAGGAAGTAATGATGAAAGTTTTGAATAGACATATTGAAGATCCAGATATTAAATGGCTCATCAAACAAGTGCTGAAAAGTTTTCACACGAAAAAAGAAGTTATAGGTGTGCCACTTGGGAACCTTACGTCACAACTTCTGGTAAATATTTATATGCATGAATTTGATATGTTTATGAAGCAAGAACTGCGGGCAAAATACTATATTCGATACGCTGATGATTTTGTTATTTTGTCAGAAGATCAAAAATATCTTGAAGAATTATTACCAAAAATTGATTTATTTCTTCAGGAAAAACTACATCTGAATCTCCATCCGGACAAAGTTTTTATACAGACATACAGCTCTGGTGTGGATTTTCTCGGCTGGACTCATTTTTCGCATCATCGTACGATCCGTACAAATACCAAACGGAAAATACATAAATTGCTAAAAAGGTATCCTAGACCGGAAACAATTATTTCTTACCGCGGATTGCTCAGTCACGGTAATACGTACGCTGTGAGAAAATCGATCGGAATTGCCTTGTTTTAGAAAGAGATTAAAAAGCCTAATTCTGGTATAATGCTAATACTCCTGCGTGCGTCCATTTAGGACACACTTTAAAAAATGTGGTGAGCTCAATACAGAAGAACATCAGCGACTAATGGCGGAGAAAGGAAAATAAACCTTATTTTTAGCCACATTTAATAGTTGACAAACATAAAAAATAGGTGTATACCACTGGGGTAGTTCTTTGATACTCATTTTGCGAGTAGTCATAGCTAAAAGATTTTAAATTACTTTAAAGTTTTTTAGCTATGACTACTGTAGTTGTGGCTCCTCCTCGGATTAGAGGAAAATGAAAATGCCCAAGTTAGGGCAAGGGGATATAACGTGAATACAAATACAGAATTCGCATCTGCCGGCTATACTGCCGGCCAACTGAACGCAATAGTGAAAGGACTGAAGAAACAGGCCGGCGAAGATGGTCCGGAGAAGTTTCTTCGAGGTGAGGTGACAGTCTCTCAGCCAGCATGTCGCTGGCGCGAGCTCGACGGAGTGATTTATTTCTCTGTCACCTCCGATGGGACGACTGGTCCCGAATGGATCAATCGTCTCGATCAGAAAGGATTTCGGCTGAATCAGTATTCAAAAAGTGTACTGAACTCGGTAGACTTCAAGTCGACCACTGGCGTGACGACCGAAATCGCGGTGCTCAAGGGGATGCTTTTCTCGGATGAGAATCGCACCACCAAGAAAATCCGTGCAGAGGCTGACCAAAGGAAACTCGGTAAGCCGAATGCGGAGGTCGGGTGCCTCATCCGGGAAAATTTCTCGGATGAGCAAATCGAAGCAATGAATCTCTGGGGGATTATCGCTATGCATGATCCCATCAATGATTCTGACGGCGATCCGCTTCTTCTCGGTGCGTATCGTGATAATGACGGTCGCAGGTTGAACGCGTACTTCGTCAGCCCCGGCCACGGGTGGGATCGTGGCAACGGCTTCGCGTTTGCTGTTTCGCAAAGTAGTACTTAGGTCTCAGTCAGTTAGCTCTTTTTGAACCTTTGAACTGAGTTCTTTGATTCGCTTTTATTTTTCAAACTGTGTGGGACAGTAACCCATAACTCTACATTGTCACTTTGTGATCGTGTGGGGTTTTTTCTTTTGTATTAGAATTTGTTACCATATAAAATGGTAGTAGGTGAATATCAGTACGTGTTTTAAAATTTTTTCAGATACGTGCCACCGAATCCAGTATCCATACATTGAGAATATTTATGACTACGGTCTCAAATAGAGTGGTGATATGGATGGTACCTCGTTGCAATTCTGACAGCAATCCGAATCTTCTCGGTGCGTTTCGTAATGATGGCGGTCGCAGGTTGAACGCGTACTACGACAACCCCGACAACAGGTGGAATCGTGGCAACGGCTTCGCGTTTGCTGTTTCGCAACTCTCTTCATTTCTCCCCACCTTCTTTCAAAGAAGTAGGGGAGTTTTGTTTTATCAGTTGTCCACTCCATCCGCCGAGCATCTTTCCAATCTCGTCGATTTTCAGTGACAATACAATATATTTTTTATCATCAATCGACTTTGTTTCCCACAACACCATGAGGAGTATTCTGAGCGTGTCTATTTTGCGGATTGCCAGTCTGACATACGGATGTTTTTCCTCACGTGGGAGAAATGTTGCTATAGAAATAAACTCAATGCTTTCAACGAACAAATTGTCAATTCGTTGACCGAGCGTATGTTTGTGCAGTTTCGGCAGGAGTTGGTAGTAGCTAAACCAGAGCAAGTATGTTTCTTTCAGTTTTTGAAGTAGCGGGAGTAATTTTGGAAGTATTCGGGGGGGGGGGTAACATTGATAGTCATTTTTGTGTTGTGATTATTTTAGAAATATCGTAAGCTCTGACCATACCATGGAACAAACATTGAAACAACCGACATTTGAAGAAATTATTTCTCTGGAAAATTTGCTCTTGGCGTGGAAGGAGTTTGTGGTAGGGAAAAAGATGAGAAAGGATGTGTTGGAATTTGAACAGCATTTGATGAAAAACATCATCTCACTACACCAGAGTTTGGTGTCGAAAAATTACAGGCATGCTGACTATGAAGCGTTCAAAATCAATGATCCGAAACCAAGAGATATTCACAAGGCCACTGTGAGAGACCGGCTTTTGCACCATGCTATCTATCGCATACTCTATTCATTTTTCGCATCAATCGACCAGCATGTGTTGATAGAAATTCTTACGGGATATATATCCGACAAATACGCGCTGTGGCTTCTGTCAGAAATCATTCATAGTTTCTGGTCGACCAGAGAAGGAGTTGGTTTGCCGCTTGGGAATCTCACCTCGCAACTTTTGGTGAATATGTATATGAACGAGTTTGATCAGTTTATAAAACATCGAGTGAAGGCAAAACACTACATACGGTATGCCGATGACTTTGTTATTTTTTCTGACTCACACAGGAAACTTAAAAATCTTACTCCACACATTAAAGATTTTCTTTTGCGAAGATTAAAATTACAACTTCATCCAAACAAAGTATCCATCGCAACTGTCGCTTCCGGTGTAGACTTTCTTGGGTGGGTGCACTTTACCGACCATAAAGTCTTGCGGACTGTGACAAAAAAGAGGATGTTTAGAAATTTGAAATTAAAAGAATATGATACAAACACACTTCAGTCATATCTTGGTTTGTTGAGACATGGCAATACCAAAAGAATTCAGGGTAAGATGTGGAATTAATTTTTGAGGTATGATATCCTAAACAATATGAAAAAAGCAATATATATTGTCATCGGATTATTATTGTTGGCAGGCGTCGTCTTTATTATTGTTTCTCCTGGCAGGCAAGCCTCAGGCCAGCTCGACTCATTTGCCACCTGTATAAAAAATAGCGGTGCGACATTTTACGGCGCTTTTTGGTGTCCGCATTGTCAGGCACAGAAAGCTCGCTTCGGTTCGTCAGCACATCTCTTGCCATACGTTGAGTGTTCAATGCCGGACGGCCAAACTCAAACGCAAGTGTGTATAAATAAAAACATCACAACATATCCGACATGGGAATTTCCGGTGGTTGGCACGACGACCGATGCCACCGGTGCAACCGTTTCCACTACCACCATTGTGCGTGTCGTAGGTGAGCAGGAACTGACTGACCTGGCACGAGAGACAGGATGCGCATTGCCTGACAGCACTGGCACGACTGCGCTGTCTACAACAACCGGCACCGCGACAACAGGCGGATCGACCGTTGTCCCCCAATAATTTCTTACAATGACCGACTTACAAAATACAGTAAATACGCTCATCGGCGTTGCCACACTCATCTCCCATGTTGTATTCGTTGTTGGTGTGGTTATCATTGCATCGCATGCAAAAGTTCGCGCTCGTCTCTATCGTTTCGTGCACACCCACATTCTCAATCTGCTTTTTATCGAGACACTTTTTGCGCTTGTCGGCTCTCTTGCGTACTCGCAGTTTATCGGTTTCCCACCGTGCGATCTGTGCTGGATTCAGCGTATTTTTATCTACCCGCAAGTCATCATCGCCCTCGTAGCAATGATTAAAAAAGATAAGGCTATCGTGGATTATCTCCTTCCGATGTCTATTGTCGGTGGTCTCGTCGCGCTCTACCAGTCGTTCATTCAATGGGGTTTGTTCACAACCATCGGCGGTTGTACATCTGTCGGTGGCGCGTGTGCTAAAATCTTCGTCGACGCCTACGGCTACATCACTATTCCGTTCATGTCCTTCACTATTTTTATGTACTCGATTGCCGTGATGTTTATCTACTACCAGGCGCGCAAGACTCACGGTGCCTAACTAGCTAATCTCCTCTCGGATTTTAATGGATAAAAATAAAGTTACAATTGTAACGCATAGTTCCAAGTTTCATCCTGATGATGTGTTTGGCGTTGCTACACTTCTGCTAGTGATGGAGAAAGAAAACACCAAAGTGACGGTTGTCCGTAGTCGAGATGCGGACATAGTGGCACATGCCGACTACGCCGTCGATGTCGGAGGTGAGTACGATTCTGTTCGTGGCAGGTTTGATCACCATCAGATAGGCGGAGCAGGGAAGAGAGACAATGGCATTCCATACGCGTCTTTTGGCTTGGTTTGGAAAACGTATGGGGAAATCTTGTGCGGGAGTAAAGAGATTGCTGATAAGGTCGACGAAAAACTCGTATAATGACGTTTTGTTTGGGAAAGCCGTTGACGAGGCAAAATATATTATTACACAATTGGTTACCAAAATTAGCGATAAACTCGAGGCAAAAGATATCGTCAAAAAAATATACGACGAGACTACCGACAAGCGGCTCGTGGTTTTTGACAGGTACTACCCTGCAGGCGACTTCTTAAATAAATTTCCGGAGCCTCTTTTTTGGGTTCATAAACGAAATGACAATGAGTGGGTTTTACAAACTATCCGAGACAACGAAGAATCGTATATTGACAGAAAAAGTCTTCCGATTTCATGGGCCGGAAAACGTGATCGTGAATTGGAGGAGGCAACAAATGTACCCGGATCTATTTTTTGCCATACCGATTGTTTTATTGCAGTAGCAAAAACAAAAGAGGCTATTCTGAAACTTGCGGAGATTGCGCTGAACTCATAATCCTACACTCATTCATTCATTTGTTATTTGATAGTTTTTTGTGTACAGTATCAATATGTTCATAGACGAGCTCACATTGAATATTTCTGCCGGTAAGGGTGGTGATGGAATCGTCTCGTGGATGCACGAGAAGGGTATTGATCATGCCGGTCCGGGCGGAGGCGATGGTGGCCGAGGTGGCAACGTGTATCTCAGGGGTGTACGGGATATTGCCCGACTATCGGCCTACCGGTTTATAAAGGATTTTGTCGGAGGTAACGGCGAGTCAGGACACTCAGACTGCATGCATGGTAAGAGTGGGGAAGATGTGATCATTGAACTGCCACTTGGTTGTGTGGTTACTGATACAGAGACAGGTGACAATGTTGAAATTTTGACGGAGGAGCCAATCTTTTTTTTGAAGGGTGGAAATGGTGGTAGAGGGAATGCATATTTCAAAGGCTCAAAGAATATCCGTCCAAAGGAATTCACCTACGGAAAACCTGGACAATGCGGTGTATTCTTTATTGAACTTAAACTTATCGTTGATATAGGTTTAGTAGGGTTTCCTAATGTTGGAAAGTCATCACTTCTCAATGCAATCACTAAGGCAAAGGCAAAAGTGGGGAATTATCAATTTACGACACTGGTGCCTAATCTTGGTGATTTATATGGATTTATTATTGCTGATATTCCCGGATTGATAGAGGGTGCGTCTGAAGGGAAGGGACTTGGACATAAGTTTTTACGCCATATATCGCGCACGAAGATGCTTTTGCATTGTATATCCTGCCAATCGACCGATTGGGGTGACGAAACTGGCCCGCGGGCCGTATATGAGGTCATCCGAGCCGAATTACAAGCGTACGACCCTTCCTTGACTGCCAAGCCTGAGGCGATTCTCCTGACCAAGACAGACATGATAGATGAAAAGACTTTAAAAACATACGTTGATCTTTTTAAAAAGACTCACGAACACGTTCTGACAGCATCTATCGTTGATGATCAGTCTGTCAAAAAAATGTCGGATGAGCTTGTGAAAATCCTCCGAAATCTATAAGATAGGGTCATGGCAGAATACACTATGACTATTGGTCTCGAAATACATGCCGAATTGAAAACCAAGACAAAAATGTTCTGCGGGTGTATGAACTCCGGCGATGAACGAGAACCGAACGTCAACATCTGTCCCATCTGTATGGGCTACCCGGGAACGCTTCCAGTTATAAATAAATCAGCAGTCAAAAAAGTTTTGACTGTGGGAAGCGTACTCGGTTCAACACTTGCCACAAGCTTTACGGAGTTTGATCGCAAGAACTATTTTTATCCCGATATTCCAAAAGGATACCAGATTAGTCAGTATAAATATCCGCTTGTCTCAGGCGGATCACTCGCCGGTGTCACACTGACCAGGATTCATCTCGAAGAAGACACCGCGCGATCCTCGCACGAAACACCCGGTGTGTCACTCGTTGACTACAACCGTGCCGGGGTTCCGCTCATGGAACTGGTTACAGAACCAGTCATTTATTCCGCCGAACAGGCGATGAAATTTGCACAGGAACTGCAGTTGCTTTTACAAACACTTGATGTTTCTGGAGCAAATATGGAGAAGGGTGAGATGCGTGTCGAGGTAAATATCTCAGTGTCGAATACGGAAAAATTTGGTACCAAGGTGGAAGTAAAAAATATAAATTCTTTTCGTGCCGCGGGTAAGGCGATCGAGTTCGAATATGCACGACAGGTGGCGCTTCTCGAGGGGGGAAAGAGTGTTACGCAAGAAACTCGGGGGTGGGATGAAAATAAAAATATCACATTTTCTCAGCGTTCAAAAGAGAATGCACATGACTACAGATATTTCCCGGAGCCGGATTTACCAAAGCTCGTTCTCTCTGAAATTCCGGAATTTTCTCTCGAGAATTTGAAAAAAGAATTACCCGAATTGCCGTGGCAGAAGCGTGCACG
This sequence comes from uncultured Candidatus Saccharibacteria bacterium, assembly GCA_964396805.1. Classification (GTDB taxonomy): domain Bacteria; phylum Patescibacteriota; class Minisyncoccia; order Phycocordibacterales; family DATDWN01; genus CAYNFW01. Next base: position 7,624 of record CAYNFW010000019.1, read on the forward strand.
CTATGCCGAGAAATGGGGGATTAAAAAAGAAGACATTGAAGCCTATGTAACGAACGCGATGCTCGGAGGGTACTTTGAGTCATGTGTCGGAGATCTTCAAAGCATGCAAAAAAATGTCGAACTGAATGATCCTGAGGGTGTAAAAATTTTATCAAACTACATCACTTCTGATCTCGTTGGATATGTTAAAAATTCTACAGAAACATTTGAAGATATCACGGTAAAAATGACACCGAAAAAGATGGCAACACTCGTACGTATGATTCGAACGGGGAAGGTATCGTCGCGCGGTGCAAAAGACATTTTAAAAATTATTTGTAAGAGTGACGGTGAACCGGAAGCGATTGCTGATGAAAAAGGTTTGATACAAAAAAGTGATGTTGAGGAATTGAAAAAAATTATCTCGGAAATTATTGCCACAAATTCGTCCATGGTTGCAGAATATAAAGCAGGTAAGGAATCCGTCCTACAATTCTTTGTCGGGCAAGGAATGAAAGCTACCAAAGGTAGTGGTAACCCGATCGTTCTAAAAGAAATTGCCATGGAGCTTCTTAAATAAAAAACACCGACATACGGTGTTTTTTATCATGCCGAGTGTCAGGTTAGTCATCCAGGAGATGATTAACGATGAGCTTGCGTATTTCCTGTTTAGTACTCCTACGCAGTCCTGCATTCGTCTCAATCTCACGTATGACGTCCTCAAGGTCCTCAATCTTGTATACCCGATAGTTGTTCATTGGGTGGCGGTTCGCCTTCAACTTTCCGTTCTTATCCCAATTACGGAGTGTAAGGGGCGACACACCGAGGATCTTTGACGCTTGTTTTATTGTTATATAGAGTTTTGCCATATAGTTAATTTATTAAACATTGATAAAGGTATATAAAGTATATATTTATTCGTATATGTTTTGCAAACATTATATAAATTTCATTGTGGATAAGTAATGTGTAAATGTCCTATATACTATCATTCAACATATCATATTGAACTATAATTTCAATTTTTTTTTCGCGACAGATCTCCATTATAGAATTATATTCGAATTTTAATAAATCAGCATATTTTCTTCCCAACCGATACTTGTCAGCACGCATAAGTATACAGCTAATAGGGAGAAGTGTCATTTTTTACATGATTGTGAAAAATAGATTGAAAAATAATTAGAAAAACATATATATTGATATAAGTTTTTTGTAGTAAATTTTTTAAAAATAATTTAAAAATAGTAAAAAAATATCATCTCGAGTAACCGAGATATCCTTGTATAACAACGTATTTTGCCAAATTCAACATTTTAACAAATTTTGTTTTTTTCAAAAAAATATAATTTAAATAGAATTTTTCTTCCAATTATTCTCTATGAATTAAAAATATATTAAAACATATTTTTTGTATCATTGTAAGTATTCAGAATAGTAGAAATGAATCATAAGTCTACCCTCGTGACTCAAAAAGATGATTTTTCTGCTATTCGGAGACACTCGGATGCATCCATCACAGACGCTCTCTTTTCCCCTAACAACATCTCTCGTATGAGATGCTGTTAAACGTATCATAGGTCGGTCGATTACTGTCCTATAGGACATACCTTATTTTGAGGCCTTTATTTCAATACACTAAACATTTTTGGTTAGAATGGTCTTCAAACGGTGTATAAAATTTGATTAAAATATGTGACAAAAAATCCTTAATGATTCGTCCATAAAATGGCAAAAATATCGAACCGAGATTTTAAAATGAAAAATCTCGTTTTGGCGAGATGTTCTTATTTATCCACAGTTTTTTGCTATCATTCAATATTCATTAAAGATATAATTATTTGGATGAAGCCAGAATTATTTTTTGAAAATAAAAAATATATTTCCGTTAAAGAGGTAAGCTCTTTGACCGGCTACACTAAAGATTATATTACGCAACTTTGTCGTCGAAGTGAGATTGATTCAAAAAAAATCGGTCACACATGGTACGTCAACTCCGAGGCGGTACCTGCCCCAAAAAAGAATTTTGTTAATTTGTCATCTGAGACAACTCCGGTTCTCGAAGTCGTGAAGGTCACAGTTGTTGAGTCGGGACACTCGCCAGAAAAATCGGAAGCCGTTGCCGAAACTCCCGTAGTTGCGAATGTTGTTGAGAAAATGATCTCAGGCGAACTTGTCACTGTCCCTCATGTTATCGAGTCGAGTACGCATGACATACGCCGAGTCAATGCTGTCAAATCTTCGCTCTACGGTGCATACGGTAAAAAAATCTCTGAAAATTTTTTTTCAGCGGGAGTTCGTATGCAGAAAAATCTCATCCCGGTTGCTGTTGCGCTTCTTCTTGCTATTGGTTTGTATACTTTACCTGCCCACATTTTTCAGTCAGCTGAGTATGTACAGGCCGACATGAATGCCCTGACGACTGTAACGAAAAATACATTTACTCATCTTTCCAATCTTACTCATGCCAATCCTGTTGCGACGTTGGAAAGTTTTTCCTTGGCTATTGTCCGCACGCCGTCTTCCGCGTACGATGAACTTTCGAATGTTTTGAACATGTATTCCGCGAGCGCCTTGCCCGGGTATGTCGCTGTGGGGGATTTTTTGACTACCGGCAGTTCGGCTTTTTCAGGTTTTGTTCTCGGTCAGTCATATTCCTTCGTCGTCAATCCGCCGTTGTATGTGCTGCAATCGGTTAATTCACTTGCGCTTCTCGATACCGCAACATTCGATCACACCGGTGCGATTATCTCGACTGTCGGTTCACAAATATTCGTGAACATTGGTCAGACCATCGATAGGTCACTTGCAGATTTCTCATCACCAAAAACTGCTGTTCAAGATTTGTCAGCAGTTGTCGGTTCGTCGTTACCTTCATCCCACATTGTTATGCTCACTGCACAGAAAACGCCGACACTCTTCGACACTGCCGGAGTTACCGTTTACAAC
>CAYNFW010000020.1:0-10489 GCA_964396805.1 uncultured Candidatus Saccharibacteria bacterium
ACGGGTATCATGTTGGGTGTGTATTACAGTACCGCACTCAATGCCGTACTTGACGAGGGTAGAGTGTCAAATGTTGTACGTTCTCCTGAATGGATACAGACGGAGTATCATAACCAAAACGATCCGACTGATTTCGTGACACTTGGCAGTGAGCAGTCGACCGGAGGAGGCGCCGGTGCGGCCGCGCTCAATACCAAGAGCTGGTTCCAAGTTGATCTTGCTCACGGATGCGCTATTGTGGATGTTGATAAAACGACTGGCACAGACATTCAATCTCACGGATATAATACCTGTGACACCAGTTCCGATCGCCGATATGAGAGAGGAATTGAAGTACAGTACTGATTTCGACGAGTGGGGAGTTCATGGTAGAATGGTAATATGACCGACAATATTCCACACGCGGTGCAGGATCGCGCTCTGCGCCTTTCGCAAACAATCGAACGTCACAGAACGCTGTATCACACGCTCGACACTCCGGAAATTTCCGACGAAGCGTATGATGCTCTGGTGCGAGAGCTTGAGGAAATCGAGGAAAAATACCCGTCAGCGCGCTCGCCGGAGAGCCCGACTGTGCGCGTCGGCGGTGAAGCGTTGAAGGAGTTCGTCAAAGTAACCCATGCAGTGCGGCAGTGGTCGTTTGATGATGTCTTTGATGTTGACGAACTAAAAAAGTGGGACGAAAAAGTGCGGAATTTTATACGAAAAGCCGACCCACATTCGCACCTATTGACTAAAGATATAGAATATTGTTGCGAGTTGAAAATTGACGGATTGAAAATCGTTCTGACGTACGAAAACGGTGTGCTCGTGCGGGGTGCCACGCGCGGCGACGGAACGGTCGGCGAGGACGTGACGCATAACATCCGTACCATTCACAGTGTGCCACTCGAGCTAGCCAAACCGGTGTCGCTCACTGCGGTCGGCGAGGCGTGGATCGGTAAAAAAAGTTTAGAGAAAATAAACGTCGAACGTGTCGCGTCGGGTGAACCGGTGTATGCCAACACGCGTAACCTGGCCGCCGGTGCTATACGCCAGCTCGACCCCAAAATGGCCAGTGCTCGCCGGCTCGAGGCATTTGTGTACGACATTGATTTGTTTGACGGCGACATTCCGTCCACGCAGTCGGAAGAGTTGGAGTTTTTGAAAAAAATAGGATTTGAAATCAATCCGCATTTTGCCGTGTGTAAGACTCTTGAAGAGATCGAGAAATATTATCGACTATGGAGCAAAAAACGCGACTCGCTACAGTATGGTCTCGACGGTATTGTCATTAAAATAAATTCGCGTGCCGTGCAGGATGCACTTGGCTATACCGGCAAGTCGCCGCGCTGGGGTGTGGCATACAAATTCCCGGCCGAGCAGGTCACAACAGTGGTGGAGGACATTACCTTCCAAGTCGGACGCACCGGGGTGATTACCCCCGTGGCACATCTGCGACCGGTGTTTGTCGCCGGCTCGACCGTCTCGCGCGCGACATTGCACAATGAAGATGAAATACGTCGGCTCGATGTGCGACTTGGTGATACCGTCATTTTGCAAAAAGCGGGAGATGTTATTCCGGACATCGTCTCGGTGGTCAAAGAATTACGAACAGGAAAAGAAAAACCGTTCAGGTGGCCGAATACAGTCAACGCTTGCGGTGGCGACGGCCACATCGAGCGCATTCCTGGCCAGGTGGCATGGCGGTGCGTTAATAAAAATTCTTTTGAACAGCAGAAACGCAAGTTTTACCATTTCGTGTCAAAACACGCCTTCGATATCGTCGATATGGGGCCGAAAGTGGTGGACGTATTACTGACCGAAAATCTCATTACCGAATATGCCGATATTTTTACGCTGAAGGCCGGCGACCTGCACGTTCTGCCGAGATTTGCCGAAAAGTCCGTGGACAACCTGCTCGTCTCGATTAAAAAGTCGTCCCGAGTGACACTTGCTCGACTGCTTGTCGGACTGTCTGTCCCGCAAGTCGGCGAGGAAACGGCCATCGACTTGGCCGAGCATTTCGGCACACTCGAGAAATTGCGCACCGCGGCTTTTGCGGAACTTGAGGCGTTGAACGGTGTTGGACCAATCGTGGCGGAGTCGATAGTGACGTTTTTCAAATCGGCAGAAAACAAAAAAATGCTGGATCATTTGCTGAAATATGTCGACGTGCAAAAAGTTGAGAAAACGAAAAAGGGAAGTGGGCCGGGTAAGTTGGCCGACAAAACATTTGTGTTGACTGGTACGCTTGAGCATATGTCGCGCGACGAAGCCAAGGAAAAAATTCGCGCGTTTGGCGGTTCCGTTTCTGAAAGTGTTTCCAAACTGACGAATTATGTTATCGCGGGTGATTCTCCCGGTTCGAAAAAAGAAAAAGCGGAGAAGATCGGCGTACCAGTTCTCAACGAAAACGAATTTTTGAAACTGTTGAAGATATGATACTATCACCCTATGAATACAACCGGAATAACAACGGAAGACATAAAACACCTCGCGGACTTGGCTCGAATGGAAATTTCCGAGAGCGAAATCTCTGCGCTTGCTGGTGAGATGGATTCCATTCTCGGCTACGTCGGTCAGATTAAAGACGTGGTCGGAGAGACTCAGAGCATCGTGCCCCCCTTGCACAATGTCATGCGGGACGATGTCGTGACAAACGCGCCACGACAATACACCGAAGCGATTTTGCAAAATGCTCCGGCACGCGAAAAGAATTATCTTAAAGTCAAAAAAATTATCGGTAACTCCGACGATGCCATCTAATATATGAATATGATTGATCTCACCACACTGACTATCGCGGATGCCCGCAAAAAACTGGACAATAAAACATTTTCCGCACGCGAGCTCGCCTCGGCCTATCTCGACGAAATCAAAAAGAAAAACCCTAATGTCAACGCCTATCTCGAAGTATATGACGATGTGTTTGCCCAAGCTGACGTGGCTGACGAAAAAATCGCCGCGGGCGACATACAGCCGCTGACCGGAATTCCGCTAGTCATAAAAGACAACATTTTGATTGCCGGCAAGCACGCGACATCGGCGTCGAAAATTCTCGAAGGATTTGTTGCGCCGTACGACGCGACGGTCATTGAGAAATTGAAAAAACAAGGTGCGATATTTCTCGGACGAGCAAATATGGACGAGTTTGCCATGGGCGGATCGACGGAGAACTCGGCGTTTGGCGTAACGCGCAATCCACTCGACCTCGAGCGCGTTGCCGGCGGTTCGTCCGGCGGCTCTGTCGCGGCAGTGGCAATGCATGGTGCGTTGGCGGCGCTTGGCTCGGACACGGGTGGCTCGGTGCGCGAACCGTCTGCATTTTGCGGAGTGGTCGGACTCAAGCCGACATATGGTCGCGTTTCTCGTCACGGTCTCATGGCTATGGGTTCGTCACTCGACTGTATCGGACCCGTCACGCGCACAGTGGTAGACGCAGAAATTCTTTTTAACGCGATACGCGGACAAGACTCGCTCGACAGCACCACCTATCCGGACGGACTGTACGATGTGCAGAAAAAAAATACAAAAAGCGCGCACGGGGCAGGGAAAAAACTGGTGGTCGGCGTGCCGAGACATATCATAGACCAGGACGGTATTGATCCCTTGGTGCGCAAAAATTTTGATGAGTCGCTCGAGAAATTAAAAAACGCCGGATATGAAATCCGCGATATTACGCTTCCGATGATTCACTACTCGCTCGCGGTCTATTACGTGCTCATGCCCGCCGAAGTGTCCTCGAACATGGCACGTTTTGACGGCGTAAAATACGGCATGCACGTGGACGGCAAGGATTTGCTCGGTGACTATGTCAAAACACGCGGGCAAGGATTTGGTAGGGAAGTGCGCCGCCGAATTCTCATCGGTACCTATGTACTTTCGACTGGATATTACGACTCGTACTACGGCAAGGCGCTATTGTTGCGCCAGAAAATCTCCGACGATTTTGCTCGTGCATTTGCCGAGGTCGATGTCATCGCCACACCGACCACTCCCGCACCTGCCTGGAAAATCGGCGAGAAAGACGACCCGCTCTCCGCATATCTCGCAGATATTTTCACCGTCACTGCCAACATCGTTGGTATTCCCGCTATCTCGCTGCCATCCGGCACCATTACTGTCGGCGACTCGCACATGCCCGTTGGTCTCCAGATCCAAGCCGCCCACGACTGCGAAACGATACTGTTTGAAATCGGCAAAAAGTTTCTGGGGGAGTGAAAATTATTAAATAATTATATACCAATATGCTTGAATCAGCACCAACAATCAATATTGAAGAATCTACAATAGAAGATATTGAAACTATTTTTAGTGATGCAGAAGCTATCATGGAAGAAACAGCTCCAGGAATACAGGAAAAAAGAAACGTGCTTGCAGAAAAAATAGAAAGTATGAAAAGAATTAATGCAGCTGCTTTCGCTGGTCATGCAGCATGTCTTGCAAAAATCGACACTTTACGCGCAGAAGATGAGTATGAAAAAAATGGAACTGAAATAAAGAGGAATATCGATGAGTTGTCTGTACATATGTCTCGTATCGAGAAGTCCTTGGATATTCTCACCCGTCTCATGAAAGAAGAAGGTAAATACTCTGATGACATGCTTAGTCTTAATACACAGGTACATGATTCCACATTGGCGTATATAGGAAGCAGCAACAATCTCCTTCGATACTATCGAGCTGGTTTCGGAGAAATAGAAACAATGAGAAAGTTGTATGCTAATCTGGAAGATTGTAAACAAATGTATGAACCGATGGCTTTAGAAGTGCAAGTTTTGTACAAAGATGATTTGCAGAAAATCGATTCTCTCATGAAAGAAATTGACCAGACAATTCAAGAAACAGCTGGAGTGAAATACAAGGAAGGTACAGGTCTTGTAATTGATAAAGAAGTCAAACAACCCAAAAAATAAGACGCATAGGATTCATGGTGATATACTATGTGTATTACTCCTCACTCTAATTCTATGGAAAATAACGACCAGCAAAATATTCCGACAAACAAACCCACAAACACCTTTACAGACCCGAACGATATAGTGATAACAAAAAAGCATGTGCATTTTTTCACATACTTTTTATGTGTGATTGTGTTGCTGAGCGTTGCACTGTACGCTTGCCTGATTATGTATCGAACAAACCAGGTGCAGACAAATTCAATTGGAGCACCTTCTCCAAGTTTTGCTACTACAACACCTATTGTAAACACAACTGGTTGGCAGACGTATATGAACAGTCAGTATGGGTTTAGTTTTCAATATCCATCTGACTGGAAGTCTCAAAGTTTGGATACAACTGAAACACCAGAGTCTATTTTTGATTTATATAAATACTACACTCCTCAGTCGGATACTTCTAATCCAGAGAGTTTGCAGGGTGTATGCAAACTCGGTTTCTTTGCCGATCCTCTTGATAGGAAACCTGGTGAAACAATGATGCAATGGAATACCAGAATGGAAGATATTCCAAATCCGTATTCTACTACTACGGAAGTTACATATGGATCTGTTAAGGGGATATATACTGTTGGAGAAGAAGCGGGGGTGACAGATTCTGTCTATTTGCCACTTTCAGATACTGGTGTTTTTGGAGCAGTTCTTTATTGTGGTGATGATACTCGAGAAGAAGGAAGGGCTGTGTTTAACAAAATTCTTTCTACTTTTAAATTTACTTCTCCGCAAGTGGATATGACTGGTTGGAAAACGTATATGAACAGTCAATATAAATTTTCATTACAATATCCGACCTTGGGGACAGAAGTTGATATCTATGATAGGTCGCCAGAAGATCCACAAGGTTTAGGTGTGGACTTTAGTTATCAAGATAAAACGGATAATAGTGCCAGGACAGCTTTTGGTTTTTCTATTTCACAAAATATAAAAAAACAATCTCTCAAACAGTGGTTTGAAGAAAATGTAGATTATAACTATTTTTTAATTAGTAATAAAAGTTTCGATCTCGTACCTGTTGCTGGAGGAGGCGAAATGTATGTATTAGATCAGTTTATCCCGGCAACTTATCAAGGTGGATCAGTTGCAGATGCTTATATAATGTCTCCAGACAAAAAATATGTTTTTACTTTTGCCAAGGGACAAGATCCTGGTGATTATAGTGTACAGGAATACACTTCGCAAATTCTCTCCACTTTCAAATTCACCAAATAAACTTTAAACTAATCCTATGGCAGATGAACCAAAACCAAATGGAGCTCCGGCAGGGGGACAAGGTGGAGCGCCGAAGCCGGCAGGGCCAAGTACGCCGTCGGCGGGTGATCCGTTCGTGGAAATCATCAGCATGTTCGGCGGTGCGTTCATTGTGCTCTACATTGTGAGCCAGCTTTTTATGACCATCGGTGCATCGGCTTTGTTTTCCCATGGTCTGAAAGGACTGACCCCGCAAGGTATTATACTCAACCACACACGACCCATCGCATCCCTCGACAACCCCCTCGGTGCTGGCGTGGTTGCTTTGCACGACTTATCAGTATACAACGACCCCGGCATGCACGTGATCGGCGCACAAGCCTTTAATGCACGCGGGAAAATTCTTCAAGGCCCGGTGCTTGTCGACGGTGTCAACTATTATTATGTCGATTTTGTCACAGGTGCGGACGGTTGGGTTTCAGAGAACGACATCGGCTATGTCATGAGCGAGCCAACAGCTGTCGAACGCGCGGTCATCTGGGTTTTCTCTTTTCTGACCGTTTTGCGAGTGATGTCTTTTATACTTTCTCTGCTTCTCGTGTTTCTCATTGTCTACATCATTCGACAACTGACCCTTTTGAATGTGAATGAGCGGAAACTTTTGTATCCGGAACAAACGAATGCGTCGGTAACACCGGTCAATCCTAAATGGGAGCGTGTGTTGGCGCATATCGAATCAGTCAACGAAAATGATTGGCGTCTGGCTATTATCGAGGCTGATATTGTTCTCTCCGATTTGCTCGACGCCTTGTCTCTGCAGGGGGACACCATGGGTGACAAACTGAAAGCGGTGGAGAAAAGCGATTTCACAACTATCGACAACGCGTGGGAAGCGCACAAAATCCGTAACCAAATCGCCCACGAAGGCTCGGATTTTCAATTGTCCCAACGCGAGGCGCGAAGAGTGGTTGAAATGTATCGTCTGGTGTTTGAAGAGTTTGGGGTGATTTAAAAGGGGAGTTGGTGCCCATGCTTGGTCACGGATAATTTTGTTGCACAAAAGTCGCCAAGCATTTGGCGACTTTTGTGTTACTTGTTGCGGGACCACGACTTGCACGTGGGCCTCAAGGTTATGCATACCACTATAGCTTTCGCTACCACTCAAACATTGCTATTATTGCGTTTGTGGTCTGGACTATACCATCTCCATTTTAAATTTCTTTAAAGTGAGGAGTTCACCATCTAGTCTCTACACATTTTCTGATATTGTATTTGCATACAACACCAGATTTAGCTCGGGATTATCTTTTTTGTCAGACAGATTGATTTCTCAATAGGCCAGCAAAGAGAGGACTTCTCCGAATTTGGCGAATGCGCACCCTACCGTTTCCCGTAGGGGGGCCCATTATGTCGAGCCTTGCGAGCTACTACTGCTCCATCCCGCTATGGGCATACTATAAAGTAGTTCTATTTTGTTTGCAAGTTTTGTTGTGCACAGTATTGAAATTTTGGACCGATTTCCCCGAGGTAGAAGAAACGCAGTTCACTAAAACGACTCGTATACACACGATGCTCAAGGAAGCATTTTTGAGGGATGGGCATGTATACCACGGGACGCTAAGAGTGAAAGCAGTGAGAGGCTTGCTACTTCGAGAAAAAATAATGGGAGCAATCGACCATATTTCGACATCTGTCTAGTTTTCTGCTATATTGATTTATGTTACATGGTGCAAGACGAAGAGTACTTGACGTCGGCGTAGTTCAATGGTAGAACGTGGGACTCATAAGCCTAAAACGATGGTCCGATTCCATCCGTCGACACAAAATTTATTTTGAAATTTGTTCCACCCCTTTTTTCATGTTACCATTAACTATGGCACCAGGGAATTCTTTCCGGAACCAAATCTCCATTACGGCGGACTCGGGCGTGGGTTCTACCACGACAGCGAAACGTCTGCATGTGCATCTCGGTATATCGCCGTGGCGGTGGGTCAATGCGGGCGCGATTATGCGCATTTTTGCGTCTGAAAAAGGAATGTCGATTGATGATTTCGGCACCTACATCTCTGCGCATCCTGAGGAAAAGTATGACGAACAATGCGATGAAATGATCAGAAAATTTGGCGAGCATGACTATGTAATTTTTGAAGGACGATTAGTACATCACTTTGCTCCGCAGGCATTTCACGTACGACTCGTGTGTGACACCCGCGTACGGGCCGAGCGTCGCACACAAGATATTCCCGGTGCGACGGTCGACGAAGTGTTTGAAAAAATCATCGTTCGCGATGCAATGAATCGTGCTCGATACGAAAAACTATACGGCACGGACGTGCTGTGGAACGACGACAAGTTCAACCTCGTACTCGACACAGGTGTACTATCACCGGACGATATCGCTCGGAGGATTATCGATAGCCACAAACGATGGGTGGCAGGGAGATGACGCAATCAAATCTCACTTTGAAATTAGCAGATTTTATGTATAATAGGCAGGATGAGTCAAAATTGTTTCTAGCAAGAAAAAAAGAAGTGTTTGAAAAGTATGAGAAAACTGTGCGTATTGACAAAACATTGCGGGTGTAGTTCAACGGTGGAACACTCCCCTGTCACGGGAGAGGTCGTGGGGTCAGCACCCATCACCCGCGCAATACTGGACAGACCTGTGAAAGGGTCTGTTTTGTTTTGTAAACATTGGGTTTTTCCAGTTCCGTAAATGTATTGCCAAGCGGTTCAAGTTTTCCGATAAATCCCTATCCCTATGTTTTTGTTTCGTGGAATGGAAATAATTTACCACCAAATTCACAAATACGGCTAGACTTACTCTCGGCAGATGGAACTCGATCATTAGGTATTCTCGGTGGAAATGCGTGGCAATGTAGTAACGGAGGTGAAGGAAATATTATTCCGGCAACTAATACAACATATAAATGGAGTGGAGATGGAACATATATACAGTTAAGTTCCGGTGACTGGCAGTCCTATTCGGTTCAGCCAGGAACCTATAAAATTGGAGTGACAGTACATTCAGAAGATAGTAAACAGACCATATACGTCGAGGGTCAAAGTGCCATGCCATTTACTATCACGCCTCAACTCGATAGATAAGGCTGGTTGCGTTCATCTTCATTTTAAGTATAGTGTGTATACTCTAGTGCGAGGTGTGCATTAATAGCTTTTACTGTTTTGACCATATAGAGTATACTTAAAGCAAGTGACAGATTTCTTAGTTAATGTTTGATCCTTCTGGATTAAAATGAAAGATAAATTTTTTAAATTCTACGCAAATATTCCTCTCAATCTCCGAAAGGATATTGTTTTGGATTTGGGGCCGGATCAAGGCGGTCCTATCACATGGGAAGTTGCATATAGAGAAATCAATGCTGATACAGAATTAGGTAAGAAGATCTTGGAAAAACTTATCGAGTTGAAATTTATACCAGTAGATGAGGAGGGAGCTAAGTAATAACATGTCAACAAGTACTGAAAAACAAACAGAATTAAACCAAGATATTATTAATTTGGTTGTTGCACGATTAAAGACTATTCCTTCAAATGCGAAGCTTTCAATTGGCGATGGCACACAAGGTCTATCCGTTGAAGCCCTTATTGAAGAAGTCAAAAAACAAAGCGACATCGGAAAAAAAATCATTGAAACACAACTATTCTTTCTTCGTAATTTGCAAAATTTACCATTAACACCAGCCAACTAGTATGCTCCTTTTGATTACCCGACCATTATATGAAAAAGTGACTCATTATCTATATCATTGGAGCGAAAATTTGGTGAAACAAGCCGAAGATAAAAAACTTCAAGTCATTGACCTCAAAAAAGAGAAAGTATCAAAAAAATCAGTCGAGAGTTATTTAGAAAAACAAGATCCAGATATTGTTATTTTCAATGGTCACGGAAACGATATTTGTGTAACTGGTCAAGACAATGAACCTCTTATAGAAGCAGGGAAAAATTCATTCTTACTCAAAGACAAAGTGGTGTATATGCGAGCATGTAGTTCTGGTAAAATACTTGGACCACAAGCTGTTCGGGAAGGAGCAAAAGCGTTTATAGGATATAAAGAACTTTTTCAGTTTTGGAATGATGACAATTTTATCGGCAAACCGCTTGAGGATGAATATGCAAAGCCATTTTTTGAAACTTCAAATCAAGTCGCTATTTCCTTGATTAAAGGTAAAAATGCAAAACAGGCCCATGAAGACAGTTTGGAAGTATATAGAAAGAAAATCAGCGATTTGCTTACGAGTAATGTTGCCCACTCATTTGTCGTGACTGAACTAATTTGGAATATTGGCCCGGACCCCAAATTTTTGACACCAATCTTGTATAATTAACAGCATTAATT
>CAYNFW010000021.1:0-10465 GCA_964396805.1 uncultured Candidatus Saccharibacteria bacterium
AAGGGCGACACGGTCATCTCGGCCGAAACGGTGTCGAATGTCTGGAACAACGCCACACTGATGGTTATTTCCGAACATGGCTATGGCAAGCGTACAGATATAGACGAGTATAAAATCCAAAATCGCGGTGGTTCAGGCATCAAAACAGCTAATGTCACGGCCAAAACCGGCCCGCTCATTTCCGCCAAGGTGTTCGAAAGTGACGAAGCTGAAGTGGTGGCAATGTCCAAAAAATCCCAAGTCATTCGTGTCGACGCAAAAGAAATCTCCGTTCTTGGTCGTCAGACCCAGGGCGTCCGCGTGATGAAACTGCGCGACGGCGACTCCATCGCATCACTCATTTGTTTATAGTCAACCATGTCAAGGGGCATCCTTGACATCAAGTATATTGTCCACATCACATATTATTATATTAGTGCGGAAAGTATTATACTATATATATCATGTTCTCCGACCCGACAAAAAATATTGAGCAGTGCGGCATACAGCCCGGCATGGATGTTGTCGACCTCGGCGCCGGTTCGGGGTTTTACACGCTTGCAGTATCGCGAGCGCTCGCTGCAACTGGCCGAGTCTACGCAGTTGATGCCCAAAAGGATCTCCTGACTAAACTGAAAAATCAGGCCACGCACGAGGGGCTCTACAACGTTGACGTCATTTGGGGCGATATCGAAAAACCGAACGGCACGCATCTGCGCGAGGGAAGCATTGATTTGGTTTTGCTGTGCAATGTTCTTTTTCAAATCGAAAACAAAAAAATGACTCTCGAGGAAATCAAACGCATTTTGAAACCCGGCGGGCGACTGCTCATCGTCGATTGGACGGATACGTTCGGTGGAATCGGTCCACATAAGGACGCGGTGGTTACGCGTGACAAAGCGCTTGATATGTCTGAGCACGCCGGCTTTTCGCTTGAGCGGGATATTTCGGCCGGCAGTCATCATTATGGTATGCTGTTAAAGAAATTGTAAAAAGATGAAAAACATGAGCACATTTCAAATCGTTTTGACCACCGTCTTTGCGGCGTGCATTGTGGTCGGTTTGATTATTTTTGCTTCTCAAAAATCCTCCTCGAGCGCACAACATGTCAACATCACCGTTTGGGGCACTATTTCGCAGGACACCTTCCAGGCCGCCTACAACGCTTCGACTCTCAAGGGCGACAAAACCATTAGTGTGAATTACGTTCAGAAAAGCGCGTCGACTTTTGATGCAAACTTCATCCAGGCGCTGGCCGACGGCGTTGGTCCCGACATGGTTATTCTGCGCGATGATTTAGTCTACAAAGAACGCAATCGTCTCTTTACCGTGCCGTATGCAAGCCTCTCTGAGCGCACCTTTAAGGACACCTTTATTCAGGAAGCGGAAATGTATCTTACTCCGCAGGGTATCGTGGCCATGCCACTCATCGTCGATCCGCTGGTGATGTATTGGAACCGCGATTTGTTTTCGAGTAATCTTATTCCACAGTCGCCGAAATATTGGGACGAGTTTAGCGACAGCACCTCAGCCACCGGCCAGTCGGGTAGTCGCACTGGACTTATCAGTGTCATTACGCACCGCGATACTAACGCCAACATCACCCAGAGTGCGCTCGCACTTGGCCAGTGGGACAACATTAACAACGCCAAGGAAATCTTAGTTACCCTTATGATGCAGGCCGGATCGCCTATGAGTACTCGCGACAGTCAAGGGTTGGTCACCTCCGCTCTGAACGACAACACGGACAATATGCCGATTCAGCCGAGCGATGCCGCAGTCAATTTTTACACTCAATTTGCCAACCCGACCTCACCAACGTACACCTGGAATGCCTCTCTACCGTCGTCTCTCAACTCATTTCTCTCCGGCAGTTTGGCAGTTTACTTTGGTTTTGCGAGCGAAATTTCCGGCATTCAGCAGAAAAACCCAAATCTCAACTTTGATGTGACCTATATGCCTCAAATTCGCCCGGTCGGCACTCAAACGGCAAAACAAAGCGTCTTTGCACACATATACGGCGTATCCATCGTCAAACAGTCAAAAAATATTGCCGCCGACTACAGCGCAATGACGGCTTTCGCGGCGCCGGCCGTCATCACCGCCATCGACAGTGTAACCAACCTTCCACCGGTTCGCACCGACTTGCTCAATGCCAAGCCGACCGACCCGTATCAAGTCATCTTCTATAACTCCGCAATCATTTCGCAAGGCTGGATTGACCCGGACGGCGTCGGTTCGTCGAACATTTTCCGTACGATGATACAGTCGATAGATAACGGCAACGCTCACTCCACAGACGCGCTGACACGTGCCGACCAGTCGCTTGACTTACTATACCAAAATTAACCATGAAAAATTTTTCTTACACAAGCTCCATTTCTCTCATGTTTCTCGGATCGATTTTATTGTTTGGTACTTTTTTCCCGCAATTTGTTCGGGCACAAAGTAGCGACATGACCGGTGGCGGACCGTCGACAGGCATCACGTATGACTGTGGAGTAAATACTGCTTCCGGCGGTCAAGTCGGTCAACAACAAAATAAAGACCCAAACGGTAATCCCGTGTATGGCAACTGCACATATGCCGACCTCATCGCCGCAGTCAAAAAAGTCATAAACTGGGGCACTCTGTTCGCCTTGTCTTTCACGGTGGTTGTGCTGGCCTGGGCCGGTTTCCAGTATATGATGTCACAAGGCAATCCGGGCAAGCTACAGAAGGTACACAAAATGTTTTGGACAGTGGCCGAGGGTATTTTCTGGATTTTGACCGCATGGCTTATTGTTCACTTTATTCTCGTGGCACTGGCGTCCACAGCGGTTCAAAATGCCTCGCCGATACAATAATGTTATACTAAAAACATATGAAAAATATTTTTAAAAAAATGTTAATGGTGGGAGTGGTGGGGGTGCTTGCCGTCATGATACTTGCGCCAATAGCTACGTTTGCTCAGAATGACGGGGGAGGTCTTCCGGGGAGCGGTAACACTGGCGGGGGTCTTCCAGCCGGTGGCCAGCAAATCACCATCCCAAACCCGCTCAACTGTGGCAGTAGTTGTACTCTCATCGACTTTATCACTACCATCCTGAACACTATTATCATGCCTCTGGCTGGTGTAGCCGCAGTGGTATTCATCATTTGGGCTGGTTTTAACTACGTCCTGGCTCAAGGTAATCCTGCCAAGCTCAAAGAAGCTCACCAGCGCCTCCTCTGGGCACTCATTGGCACCGGTGTGCTTCTCGGCTCGGCCGCCATTTCCCAAGTCATTCAGGCCACAGTTAAAGCTCTTAAACCCTAACATGAAAAGAACGTTTTCTTACAGATATCTTGTGTATGTTGCGTCGCTCGTTCTGCCCGCATGCGTTTACGCCCAGAGTCTCATTACCCCAACTGGTACAATTAAAAATGTCATTTGCAATATTATCAGTATTCTCGCCCTCATCGACCCGATTCTTTTCTTCTGTGCCTTCGTCCTTTTCTTTTGGGGTTTGTCAAAATATATTCTTCGCTCGTCTGGCAGTGAAAAGGAAATCCAAGTCGGTCGCAACTACATGTTGTGGGGGATTCTGGCTCTGTTCGTGCTCCTATCCGTACAAGCTTTCGTCGGTATCCTGACCAACGAATTTTTCGGTATCAAGCCTGCCATTCCGCAGTTGCCGGGTAGCGGAAGCGCCGGGCCGGGTTGTACGTTTAAACCCGATTTTTCAGGTACCGGTATAGTTACTAATTAAACAAAATATATGACCAGAAAAATAACATTTGCCAGCCTGTTCGCCTTGCTCACACCTTTTATCGCCTTCGCCGCACTCGACGGGTTATCGTCATTTTTGACAGCCATTCTCAGTATTATACAGAAACAAGTCATTCCTATTTTTTTTGGCCTGGCAATCATCTTCTTTTTTTACGGTATGGGACAGTTTATTCTCCATGATGCCGGCAATGAGAAAGGTCGCGAAGATGGCAAACGCAAAATGCTGTGGGGGATTATCGCACTGTTTGTCATGGCCTCGATTATGGGTATTATTGGGTTTCTCGGATCATCACTTGGTATATCGACAGGTACCGGTTCGTCATCTCAGCAATGTGGAGGTGGCCCCGATCAACCAGATTGCTTACCATAGCTGTCTTCCAGGATATCCACACCCCCTTTGCTTTTATGGCTTTTTATACTACAATTAGAGCATAGCTTTAATAAAAGTGGTCGTACTGTTAGTTTTCATTATTAATAATAATTATTAAATAAAAAATAGTATGAAAAAACTTATTTACGCAGCTCTCGCTTTTGCGCCGATTATGGCCTTGGCACAGGGTACAGGTGCTATATCAACTACCAATAACAGTCTCACTAATCTTGGTACGGATTTTATAACTCTTATAAAAAACATTGTTATTCCAGCGCTTTTTGCCCTCGCAATCGTCTACTTCTTTTATGGTTTGGCAAAGTTCATTCTTGCTGCCGGTGATGCAAAGAAAGTTGCCGAAGGCCGAGGCATTATGATTTGGGGTATTATTGCTATTGCAATAATGGCTGCTTTGTTTGGGATCGTTCAGTTCCTGACCAGTGCTGTAGGTGTTACTGGCACAGGCAGTACTTCACTTCCTGGTGGGGGTTCATTCTAGCATTTCTCATCCATAGTCTTCCACAATGTTTATAACTTTTCTCCAGAAAATTGATGACGTGATTATCAATCCGCTCATTATACTCGCTTTTGCTTTGGCAACGATATACTTTATGTATGGTATTGTTAAGTTTCTCAACCCGAATACCGGCGAGAAGGATAAGCTCGAGGCACGAAGTGCAATATTGTGGGGGATTGTCGGTATGGCAATCATGTTCTCGGTGTACGGTTTGATAGGGTTTGTTTTGACGACGTTTGGAGTGGGGACAGAAACACAGATTGACGGATCAAATGTTCTCAATCCGAGCTCATATGTCCAGCAAACTAAGGTCAATCCGTAATAACGAAGACACAAAAGTAGCATTCAAAAACACTCACCACTCGGCGGGTGTTTTTGTTTCCTCCTTTATTACTACTGTGGTTTTCCATTTCTCCACGAAAAAACCGCGCGGTTTGCCCTGGTAAGGGTCCGCGCGGTTAGAAAGAACTACATTACTTGAAATTACTTGAATGCGAATATAATGGGAGTTTCGTCGCTACCCTCCGATTGAAACTGAATAGTAACGACGACATCACCCAAGTGTACTTTCGTATCAGGCCCCGCTTCTATCATTTCGTTCGGAGCACATTTGGCGTTGATACAGAACTTCACCGTCTCTGCCGGTGTCCACGTGAAGTGGCTACCGATAGGAATAAGTTTCGGTTCACTCAACTTAGGCGCAACCGAAGCCATGATAAGCACCGGCCTGTATGCATCAAGAATGTCACCATTCTTACCGCGTCGCCATGCCGTGTGCCCTTGATGTCTGAGCACATAGAGCGCGGCTCTGACGTTACTTCGTATGTCGCCGTCAGGGTCGTAGTCCGGTCCCATTTTTTTAAGAACCGGGAACCAGAGATCGTTGATCTGAAACTCACCATGGTCGAAAGTGCCATTGGTGTTTTTGTGAAGGAACACCTTCGTCGGATCTTTCGGATCCATTTGGTGATACCCCGACTCGTCGCACCCATGTTTCATCATGAGTTTATTGTCGAGATCGGACAGGTGCTCTTCCGCGAGCATTTCCTCCGTCACCTTCTTGTCTGGCGTCTCCTCTTTGCAGGTGATGGTCGTGTCGGTGTCCGATGGCGGAATTACTGGCGGGGGACTAAGAAGCGCCGAGGGTTTGTTACTATTAGCTGAGTTAACGACGGGGGGAGGGTTTTTTGCGCTTGCGTTTCCAACCGCATGATCAATGAGGACAATGGCAATAAAAACAGCCATTATGATTGAGCCCCATTTACCGACCAAAGGGTGAATAACTTTTTTCCCGGTTGGAATCATCAAAACAAAAAATAGCATGACTCCTTGCAACCCCCACATCCTCCAGTCTTCCTTTATGTACTTCGTCCACCACTCTGGAAAAGTGATGAACAAAGCGTAATGGAACAGAATAAAGGCAAGGATGAGAAAAAAAACATTCTCCTCCCACCATTGTTTTACTGTCCCGAACATACCACGAGGCGCCTGGTCGCCTGTCTCTGATGGTCTGGATGGAGTCGTAGGACGTTTTCTCCAGCCCATCACAAAAAGTCCTATGAGAAATATGATAGTAATCAAAAAGACTACTCCCAATATTCCTCCAATGATCCACGGCAACATCTCTTTTGTCATTTCTTATCTATCCTTTCTTGTTAGTTGTTGGTGGAAGTATCACCTTCCTTTCTGACAATGGAATTGAGACATTTGACTGTCCTCCACCATCTACGAATGTTGTGATCGGTGAGTCGTGCTTGGCGAGTCTCGTAGCTCTTCCCATGGCGGTTGCAGAATGAACGGCAACATCGGGACTCGCCCCAAGATCTTGGGAGAAGTGGGTTGCAAGAGCCACTACGTCCGCGACACTGGCTTGAGAGAGGATTCTGTCTGCTTCAGCTTGCGCCGTGGCATCCATAATCATTTTTTTATTCTCTGCTTCAGTGGTTTTTATGAGCGCTGCTGCTTCTGCTTCGGCTTTCGCCACAGTTGCAAGACCATTCAATCTTGCAAGCTCGGCCGCTTCAAGGGCTTCTTCCTCTGACGACTTGGATTCATTGTAAATTGGTACCGAAACTCCGATGAGTTTGATTCCGACTTCTTCCCCAATTTGCTTGTTGATAGTGCCAACGACAAAACGAGACATTTCTCCATCATCAAGCCTGTCGCAGACGGCGAATTTTGCAGCAGTAGTACCTTTGCAATAGTTGAGCACTCCGCTTCGAACCAAATTTGCAAAGGTTTCAAAGAAGTCACCTTTTTGGATGTATACCGGTTTTAACGGCACATTAAATTCAATCCTGCATAATACGAGGATATTTGCCTCAATGTTGTCACCAAACTTCACATCAGGTACCAAGACTGCTCTTGGTACTTTCCATCGAAGTTCGTCAGTCGGTTCAGGACCTTCACCATACTCGATCCAATCGGCAGGTGTCATATCCTGAGTTAACTGTCGTTTTGCCCTGTCGTGAGTTATATAGAAGGTGTGGACATGATTTCCAAGAAATGGAAACCCAACCCAATACCTGCCAAACTTCTTTTGAACCCAGGTTTTGCGATCTTCTGTTTCACCAGAGTATCGTTCATCAATTATTTCTCCCTTAATCAGGACTTTTCCGGGGATGTTGATGTAGGTGTATTTGTTGGAAGCACCTACATCAACAAACTTGATGTTTCCTGTTCCAACAGTGGTAAAGAGTGTTGCGAGATATCCCGTTTTCCAGGCAATGCCGATAATAAGCGGGGTCATCATCATCGTGAACACGATTAGCTCACAAGTAATTATCAAGCCGATTATTCCAAAGAAGAATCTTGTGGCTATCATAGCGACTGCGAGAAACGCCAGTACCTTGATGTATACAAGGTTACGACGAATACGAGCCAAGAGTTTCAGTTTCCACTTGGATTTCGTGAGCCAAGAGGGAGGTACATACCTCCACATCTTGAACATCATAACGTTTATAATCGTGACGGATGCCGCAATTACGAAGACCCAACCTGTCCTTCCTGTCATGTATAGAGGGACTCCACCCATGATAAGAATCCACAGGCTGAATATTACAACCAATGCTTTAATCACTTCCTTTGCCATTTTCTTTTCCTCTTTCTTCAAGTTGCCAGAGAACTTTGAACTGTAGCGGCACTAGGTACCACTACATATTCTGCCGCGCATTCTATCACAAACTCATGTAAAAGTCAAGTTTTGGTGAAGGGAAAAAAGCTAGACCTGTAGCCGTATTTTTTGAGTTATTGTAGTAGTATTTGTTTGCATTACAAAATAAACAGTGTACTTAAATAACAATTATATTTCAAAGTAATCCTCTGTGGGCATGGGGAGATTTGAACTCCCATGTCTTACGACACACGCTCCTGAAGCGTGCGCGGCTACCAGTTACGCCACATGCCCGATGCCTCATCCTAGCATGTTCATATATATGCTTCAATTTGTGCGGTGTAGAACTAGAACACAGCCATTGCCCGCTAAGAGCGGTTGCAGTCATACGACTACCGCTCGCTTTCAGCGGTTGTATAGCACTTTCAGTTTTTCTAGACCGCGATAGGCTTGCACAGCGATACTATTTTTGGTTTGACCAGTGACCATTGACATTTCTTCTAGTGACAAATCCTGCACGTATTTCATACGCATTATTTTTTGATATTTTTCTGTTAGTCGGGCAATGAGAATGAGAGCGGATTTTCCA
Source organism: uncultured Candidatus Saccharibacteria bacterium (assembly GCA_964396805.1). Classification (GTDB taxonomy): domain Bacteria; phylum Patescibacteriota; class Minisyncoccia; order Phycocordibacterales; family DATDWN01; genus CAYNFW01. Next base: position 8,319 of record CAYNFW010000021.1, read on the forward strand.
TCAAGCATGTCCACAAGTTGTTCATCTGTGTCGACTCGCAAGGCAAAACCATTTTCCAACATGACGTCGAGCGAAATAGCTTTTCGTTTTCGATATTCATCGATAATCAGACAATTTAAAATGTGATACAGAAACGCTTTCATCATGTCAATTTTTCCACCTTTTATCAAATAGTTGAGCGTCTTCATGTATGTGTCTTGGACAAGATCCTCACCAAGCTCGCGATTGTGCATCTTGAAAAAGGAATGTTTATGCAGACCTTTTTCATAGTCGTTGTATGCCCCTGTCATGACATCGTTTGTGGGGTTTTTTGTAGTCATTATCATATTAGCCGAGGTAATCGATGTGATATTACAGTCATATTACAACCAAGGTTTTAAGGAGTTATCCGAGCACTCAGCATAGCACACTTTTACTGAAAGAATTTTGTAATAATTATTGAGTGGCACGGCATAGTGAGTATGAAAAAAAATACAATAAAAATAACCGATGATGTCGCAATGCGTTTGTGGGAAAAAAGCTGGGCCTATATTAAAACGGTGGTGGATATTGTGCGTGAACCAATACTCGTACTCGACAGAGATCTTCGTGTGCTTACTGCTAACGAATCTTTTTACCGGACATTTCAGGTGGAGTTGGCAGATACTGAGAAAAAACTAGTATATGAACTCGGTAACGGTCAATGGGATATTCCATCACTGCGAAAATTACTCGAGGATATTTTACCAAAGAATAATTTTTTCAAAGGGTTTGAGGTGATACACGAATTTCCGTTTATTGGACGCAAAGTAATGATTCTCAACGCGCGACAGATTCATTTCAAAGAAGACAATGTACTCGGGATGTTTCCACCGATTATTCTCCTGGCAATGGAGGACGCAACTGAGATGATGGTTATTGCTGAAACACTCGCTGGTCATACAAACTTGATGGATGAGGCGTTTGCGAAAAAAACGAGTGTGCTCGAGGCAAACATTTTGAAACTGGAAAAGAAGGTAAATGAGCTTACGGTACCAAAAGTGTAATGATTGTAATATCCTGCAGTATGACACGGCAGAAAGAGTGAGAGGTCTGATTAGATCGATATTACATACCTTACAATTAATTATTTAATTTAAAATAATATGAAAAATTTAAAAATAGTATCATATATTGGTGTTGTGTCAGTGCTTATGTTCGGTTTAGTTTTGACAGCGAGTGCAGCCACACTTACGCGACAGTTGCAGGTTGGCTCGACAGGTCAGGATGTGTCTGATGTCCAGACGTTTCTTGCAAAAGACGTGACACTCTATCCACAAGGTTTAGTGACAGGGTACTTTGGTTCTCTTACCTCATCTGCAGTTTCGAATTTTCAGGTTCGAAATGGTATCGATGGTGTTGGTCGTGTTGGTCCACTCACACTTGCAGCACTCAATACTCAAATGAGTAGTGACACCATGTCACCAGTGATTTATTCATTAAATGTTACTTCGTCAAACACGACTGTGACATTAAATTGGAATACAAATGAAAATGCTTCGGCTATCGTGTATTACAGCATGTCACCACTTTCTATGATTGAAGGAAGTCCGACCTCAGGAGTAACGATTGGTGGTGCAAGCTTGCTCGTACATACTGACTTGCGTTCAGTGCACTCAGCAACAGTGACTTCACTCACTCCAAATACGACATACTATTATGTTGTGTATGTTCGAGATGGTTCAGGTAATGAAAGTATTACATGGCCATCGACATTTCACACAAATCAATAGCACACAATAATTTTGTGAAAGATGAAACCACCGATGTATGTCGGTGGTTTTTCGTTGTGGCGAGGGGATTTGGCTGTTTTTCCGAATATTCACGTTGGCTCTTTGTAGAAACATGTCTTGATGGTTTCCTTGTACATACTCCCGCTTGGGTTCGGGTTCAGAACCCTTTAGTTCATTTAAGGTGGGCGAGGGGAGTGGCTTTCAGAACTTGGAAAATACTCAGATGTAATAGAAATAAGTTTAGAAAATTTAGAAATGGTAGTAAAATGAATTTTTTTAAACAAAGAAGCTCCACACAAATGAAGTTTAGAACTTCTCTGTGCGGAGCTTTTTTCACTGGCTACTGTGAGTAGTCTCGCAACGTTGTAACAAATTGATATTTCTTGATACCGTAGG
>CAYNFW010000022.1:0-9829 GCA_964396805.1 uncultured Candidatus Saccharibacteria bacterium
TCAAGACATTGAAAACTCGCTGGTAATTCATAAAAAATGACCTGTTTTCAAGTTCGATACAAGTCTATCATATATTAAATTTTATGTCAAGCAAGCAACAAAACACAAAACGTGGCGAGGTTGCGAGCCAAAAAACCGACTCTGACTCACTTTTCCTAGACACCACACTTCGACCGTCGGAATGGGCAGACTATATCGGTCAAACCAATATAAAAAAGAATTTGCAGATACTTCTGACTGCCGCTCGTGAACGCCGTCACCCGCCCGAACATATCCTTTTTTATGGACCACCGGGCCTCGGCAAGACCACTCTCGCCCACCTCATCGCAAAAGAAATGGCCACGCAAATAAAAGTGACGTCCGGTCCGGCTGTCGAAAAAGTCGGCGACCTCGCGTCGATACTGACGAACCTGTCGTCGGGCGACATTCTATTCATCGACGAAATTCACCGTCTGAATAAAACCATCGAGGAAGTGCTCTACCCTGCAATGGAGTCCGGGTCGCTTGATATTATCATCGGCAAGGGTCCATCAGCACGCACTATACAACTCGAGTTACCACCGTTCACACTTATCGGTGCCACAACACGCATTGCAATGATTTCTTCACCGCTCCGCTCACGTTTTTCCGGTGGCGTGTTTAAGCTTGAATTTTATACACAATCAGAAATCGAGCAGATTATTTCACGTTCGGCAAAAATCCTCGGTATCAACCTCGAGCCGACTGCTTGTGCGGAAATAGCAAAACGTAGTCGCTTCACGCCACGCACCGCCAACTATTTCCTGAAACGTTGTCGTGACTTCGCTCAGGTCAACAAAAGCACTCTCACCCAATCAGTCGTGAACGAGGCACTCAAACTCCTTGGTATCGACTCGGTCGGACTTTCCCCCGCCGACCGCGACATTTTACACGCGATTATAAACAAATTTGCTGGTGGCCCCGTTGGACTAAACACTCTCGCCGCTGCACTGTCCGAAGAACAAGCAACTATCGAGGAATTCAACGAGCCATACCTCATTCAGCTCGGCTTCCTCGACCGCACCCCACGAGGTCGCACCGTCACGAGTCACGGGTATGAGCATTTGGGACTAACACCTCCTACGTTGTTATAAAGCACTAAGCAATATAAATATTAAATAAAGCACCCAACTCACATTTAAAATTATTAGTAATCGTATAAAAGTAATGATTTTATTCCTTCGATTTTTATTTGTAAAATCTGTAGTTTTTTGAAATTCTTGTAAGTAATAACCGAGTAATACTGCGGATAAAATCCACAATAAAACTGTTATTAGAAAGAAACTCATTGAAACTGTTTGTAAAACTATCGCTGCCACAGCCGATACAATCGCAAAAATCCAATATAAATTTTTCATCACTTAATTATTAGTATTAGTTACTTCAATATAGCATTTTTTGCCTTTTAAAAAAATAGGAGTAAAATGCAAAATATATGAGCGGTCACAACAAATGGTCAAAAATTAAGAGACAAAAGGAGAAAACTGACGGACAGAAGTCAAAGATTTTCGGCAAAATGGTGAAATTCATCACTGTCGAGGCAAAAAAGGCGAATGGTGACCGCAATGCGCCCGGCGTGCGCGCAGCGGTTGAAAAAGCCAAAGCTGCCAACGTACCAAACGACAACATTGAGCGTGCAATTAAAAAGTTTTCCGAAGGTGGAGCGACGATGGAGTCCATCACCTACGAAGCATACGGTCCGGGCGGTTGCGCTATGATTATAGAAACATTGACTGACAACCACAACAAAGCAGCGCAGGAAGTCAAACACGCCTTGGCAATACACGGATACACACTCGCCGGTATTGGCTCGGCAACCTGGGCGTTTATACATACGCCCGGTGAAGGCTGGGTTGCACAAACCACTATCCCCCTTTCCGATGAGGACGGCGAAAAATTGAGTGAACTCGTGGATGAACTGGAAGAATGTGATGAGGTGCAGGATGTGTATACAAATGCGGAATAAATAAATTAAAAATTTCGACTCGTGTTGCACCTGTTCCGGCGCATCACGCAGGAGCTTGGAAAATAACGACGTAGGCGTGCGTGGCACACGCCGAGGAGATTATTTTCCTGAGCGACGAGTGCGAGGAAAATTTTCACCAGAAAATTATTCCGGTGACGGAACAAGTGTGACCGAGTAAGAAATTTTAACAACTATATGAAACTTCTCTCAATTGATCCAGGATACGAGCGACTCGGTGTAGCTGTGATTGAAAAACTTCCGAAACAAAAAGAAGTGTTGGTATTTTCCGAATGTTTCAAAACATCAGCAAAACTCCCCCATCACGAACGACTCGCGCTCATCGGAGGACGAATACAAGAAATCATAAAAAAATACAAACCGGAAGTACTCGCAACAGAAAAACTTTTTTTCAGTGGTAATCAAAAAACGGCGATGCTTGTTGCCGAAGCACGAGGAGTGATTCTGTACGCGGCAAGTTCGGCCGGATTGGATATTTTTGAATACACGCCGGCTGACATAAAAATAGCAGTGACCGGATACGGCAAAAGCGAAAAACGGCAAATTATAGAGATGGTAAAACGACTAATCGACGTTAAAAAAATACAACCGCTAAAAGAGAGTGGTGGTCACATGACAACAAATTCCGACGACGAATTCGATGCAATTGCAATTGGTCTGACTCATTGTGCCATACATCGATAATATGTGTACGATGTGCCAGTTATCCACACTCGCAAGTGCTTGCGTATTTTTTTAGATTTGATACAAATATGGAAATTATCAGGTAATTTCAAAAATAAAAATGGACGAGTTAGAAGAAAAAGATGAGGACTTGGACGAATCTGGTTTTGGTCACGACCCCGTGCCAAAAAAAGGAAAGGGTAAGAGTGGGGCGCATATCGCGGATGATTTGCTCGATGATCATGATTCTCTGTTGGACGAAGAGCCGGCATTGGTAGAAGACGAGGATCCGGACGAGGAATCTCTCGACGCACTGGCGGATGAAGAAGATGCGGATGATGATGAAGATGAAAACATGTTTGGATAATAAAAATTCCCGGTCATCCGGGAGTTTTTATTTTGTTTTTATTTTTACAAATCTTCGCTTGCCTATTTTGTACACGCCAGGTTGTATCGTAGATGTTGGGTTTATAATTTTTATATCGGGCATGAGTGTCACAGCACCTTCTTCTACCAACCGACGCCAGTCAGTTTTTGAAGAAACAATATTTTCCGCAAGTAAAATATCGACAAGTGGAGTTCCTGGTGCAACAAATATTTCTTTTATATCATCCGGCACACCGCCTTTTGAAAAGGTTTTCTCGAACTCCCCCATCGCCCTCCCCGCTTCCTTTTCTCCATAACACATTTTTACAATTTCACTGGCAAGTTGTGCTTTGAAGTCTCGCGGATTTTCTCCGGACAGTAGAAATGTTTTTATTTCTTCAATCTCTTTTATCGGAACATCTGTCACAATTTCAAATCCTGGTACAATCAAATCATCATTCCAACTCATTACCGCTCCAAACATATCCTCCGGCGTCTGGTCGAGTGCCACCATATTTCCCTCACTTTTACCCATCTTTTTTCCGGCTGGATCAACAAGTAGCTTCATCGCAATGACAAATTTTTCTTTATTCTTGAGTGATTTGAGCAAATCACGTCCAACAAGCATGTTCCATGTTTGGTCGTTGCCGCCAATCTCTCCATCAACATCCATCGCCACACTGTCATAACCCTGCATAAGTGGGTACATAAACTCATGAAGATAGATGGGTGTTCCCTCTTGCATTCGTTTCTCAAACATATCGCGAGCGAGCATTTGTTGCACCGTCATATGCGAACAAAGCTCCAATACTTCTTGATAACTCAACACATCAAGCCATTTTGAATTAAACTGGAATGCAGCGGGATTATCACCATCAAAAGAAATAAATTGTGACGCTTGTTTTTTGTATTCTTTACAATTTTGCAACACTTCATCATGAGTCAATTTTTTCCGTGCCGCAGTTTTGTCTGTCGGATCACCAATCATCGCGGTAAAATCACCGATAAGCAACGTGATTTTGTGTCCAAGTTTTTGAAACTGTGCCAATTTTTTGAGCGGAATAACATGTCCGAGGTGAAGTGTTGGTCCTGTCGGGTCAATACCGAGATAGAGTGACACTTGTTCACCACGCAACATTTTCGCTTTCAAAAAATCAGTACTTGGAAAAAGTTTCTCAACTCCTCGCGCTAAAAGTTCTTCAATCTTCTCTGGGTTAGTATCTATCTTGTTCATATCTACAACTCTACCATTTTATGCTAAAATGAGAAAGATGTATCCCGATATCAAAAAAGAAGTCAAACTCAGGATTAAAAAACGCGTATACGACAGTACTCACTCGACCAAAAAGTTTCTCAAACGGCATGGTTTGAAAAAAATCCTTAGTTTTCTTTTTGGTTGTTTTTTTATTCTGACCGGTCTTGTGCTGGTATGGATTTCAACCTTTCAAATTCCAACTCTCGACACTATTGAGTCGCGCAAAATCAGCCAATCGACAAAAATATACGATAGTACCGGTAAAATTCTCCTGTATGATGTTTTTCAAAACACAAAACGTACCGTCGTGCCGTTCAACCAAATCTCACAACATGTCAAAGATGCCAGTGTAGCCATTGAAAACAAGGATTTTTATACTGACTCTGGCATCGACATACAAGGTATGATTCGAGCTGTCGCAGTCGATTTAACCACCCTACATTTCAGCCAAGGCGCCTCAACCATTACTCAACAAGTGGTTAAAAATTCCATTTTGACTGGCGACAAAACACCGACCCGAAAATTGAAAGAAATTATTCTGGCACTCAAATTGACGCATGTCATGAGTAAAGACGACATTTTGTCGATGTATTTGAATGAAATTCCATACGGTGGCACCATATATGGTGTTGAGGAAGCCAGTGAGGACTACTTCGGTATTACAGCGGCCGATCTTGATATTACTCAATCAGCCTATCTGGCCGCTATCCCCCAGGCACCGTCATACTACTCACCATACGGTAGTCATTTGAAAGATTTAGATACACGAAAAAACCTGGTACTCAAGGCGATGTTGGATACAAAAAAAATCACCCAAGCGGAGTACAATCAAGCTCTGACCGAGAAAGTGACATTCCTTCCACAAGATAGCCATAGTATTAAAGCTCCGCATTTTGTTATGTTTGTAGTCAATTATCTACAACAAAAATATGGTCAGGATGTGTTACAGGATGGTGGTTTGAAAGTAACAACGACATTAAATTATGATTTGGAAGAAAAAGCTGAAGCAGTGGCAAAACAATACGCTCTCTCGAATGAAAAGCAATTCAACGGTAGTAATGATGCATTTGTGGTAATTGATCCAAAAACTGGTGGAATATTGACCATGGTTGGTTCACGCGACTATTTCGACACCCAAATCGACGGGCAATTCAACGTCACTACAGCTCACCGTCAGCCAGGTTCGACATTTAAACCATTCGTGTATGCTGAGGCCTTTATTAAGGGCTATACACCGGACACCGTACTTTTTGATGTACCAACACAATTCACGGCATCCTGTGCGCCAGATAATTTTACCGATGTCAGCCCATGCTATTCTCCAGTTGACTATGACAATAACTTCCGCGGACCAATGACTCTACGTGATGCTCTGGCACAGTCAATCAATGTGCCATCTGTCGGACTTTTGTATTTGGCCGGCGTTCAGGATTCCATTAACCTTGCAGAACAAATGGGGATACAATCTCTCGGGGATGCCAATCAATATGGTCTTACACTCGTTCTCGGAGGCGGTGAAGTGTCTCTTCTCGATATGACATCCGCATACGGTGTATTCGCCACCGAAGGCGTACGTAACCCGTACACAGCCATCCAGGAGGTGCAGGATAAAGACGGAAATATGCTTGAACAACTCACTCCACATCCTACACAAGTGCTTGATCCACAGGTAACTCGACAGATTTCTGATATTTTAAACGATAATGTTGCCCGTACTCCGCTCTATGGCGCAAATTCTGTTATTTACTTCCCCGGGCGGGATGTGGCGGTGAAAACAGGTACAACAAACGATTATAAAGATGCTTGGATTATTGGGTACACACCATCTGTGGTTGTCGGAACATGGGCAGGAAACAATGATAATACTCCGATGGATCATAAAGTTTCTGGGCTTATCGTCGCACCAATGTGACGTGCCTTTATGGATGATGTTCTACAAACCGTACCTGTTGAAACATTCACAAAACCCCAATCTGACGACTCATACGACCTGAAACCTGTTCTGCGTGGTAAATGGCAGGGTGGTATTTCCACATTAACAAACAACTCAAATCAAAATACCGACCCTAATGTTCCATACTCTTCCGTACAAGAAACGCTCTCCGGTGGCGTGCATAATATTCTGTACTGGCTCGACAAAGACGACCCGCGTGGTCCCGCTCCGACCAACCCACAAAGTGATCCTCAATTTACCAATTGGGAATATGCCGTCCGCACATGGGCCACTGCAAACAGGTATCAATAGTTATGTAATATCCACTATCTTAACAGAGGAAATGTTAGAAAAATCTTCTAGGATTTCTTTTTTATGAAGGAAAATTTTATTCTTTAATGTCGGAGAAATATCGAGATATAGTATATAATTTTTTATTTCCACTGACTCTGATTGGCACATTACCCCGCTGTGACGACTGACAACATTCAATATTTCTTGTTTTGTCAGCTCACTAGCCTTGATTTGTTTTTGAAATTTTTCAAGAAGATTGGAAATATTGAACATATTATTTATTCATCGGCATGACGAGATACGTAAAAGATTTATCTGAAACAGGAGTGATAACCATTGGACGATTTGAGTCGACAAAAGAAAGTGAAATACTGTCCGACTCGAGTGACTGGAAACAATCGACTATATATTTATAACTGAAATTAATAGTCAAATCATCACCCTGCACCACAGCGTCGAGTGTTTGTGTATTCTCACCAACATCCATATTTTTTGTGGTAATAGTAAATGTTTTGTTTTTTATCGATATATCAAACGATACTCGACTGAATTTATCAAGAAAAATATTTGAAATTTTAAGCGCATTCAAAAAATCTTGTTTCAAAAGCACCACGGTAGTCTTGAATTCTTTTGGAATGAGTTGTTTGTATTCTGGAAACACACCGTCAATCACCCGCGAAGTGAGATAAATATCCTCATAGATAAACGCAATTTGATTTTGACTGAGTAATACTTGCATTTCACCGGAAATTCCTTCGAAAGCTCGAATAATTTCCGTTACATTTTTGAATGGAATAAGAATTTGGCTGAACTCCTTATGTTTTTTGATATGGATTTTCTTTTCAGCAAGACGAAAAGAGTCTGTTGCGGCAAATACAATCATATCTTCGTCAGAAGCGACTAATACACTTGACAGTGCTGGTCGAAGAGTTGAAACAGAAGCGCTATATACTACAGATTTGAATCCTTTTACAAAATCAGAAATATTAAAGGTAAGTGACACTTCATCTGAGACTTGCGGGATAGTTGGAAAATCATCTATAGGAAAAGCTTTTATAAGTGAATGGGAGTATTTAGTCGAAACTTTTAAATTTCCAGATTGTTCTTCAAGCGTCACATTTTTATCATTCACCAAACTGGCCACAAAACTATAGAGCACTGAACCTGTCACAGCCACTCTACCTGGTTCTATCACTTTAACCGGCAGTTTTATCTCGATACCGAGATCAAGGTTTGTAGATATAATAGTTAATAAAGAATCGTGAGCGTCAAGAAGAATACAATTCAAAATTGGCAAGGTAATACTTTTACTGGTAATTCTCTCGGCTCGTGCCAAAGCTCCGGCCAACTTTTCTTTTATGCATTCTATTTTCATATTTTTTTATATATTTTTGATACAAATACTATTAAGTCTGTGGATAGTTGTATTTCTTAATTTTATCTTTTATATAAGCCATATTTTGATATATTATTTGTGGATAAATGAATTGAAATATATGGATTATTTATGTTAATTTTATCGCTATTTTTTTATCCCCATTACATATCCACACCTGACACCCTCTTACTAACACACTATCCACATAACTATACACATACTTTTACACAAGTATAGAGCGCAATTGTGTTATTTCTTGTCCGAGAGTTTCATCCAATTTTAAATCATTTTTTATTTTATCGCATGAATGCATGACTGTAGTGTGGTCGCGACCACCGAGTTTTTCGCCGATAGCAGGATATGAGATGTTAAAATCTTCTCGCAAAATATACATAATGACTTGGCGAGGCTTGATAATCTCTTTTTTGCGTGTTTTGTTGTATATCAACTGCTCTTCTATGTTATAAAACTCGGCTACAGTTTTTATAACCTCTTTTGTCGAGACTAATTTTTTTGGTTTTGTATTATTTTTAATGAAATTTTTCACATCACTGAGAGATAATTCTTTTTCTTTTAATTGAGACTGACAGATAATCGAGTTTATAATCCCTTCAAGTTCTCGGATATTACCACTGACTGAATATGCAAGATAATCAACCACTTCTTTTGAAAGCGGATACTGACTGACACTGACTTTGTTGCGAATAATGGCCGCTCGAGACTCGCTGTCAGGAGTGGGAATATCCACAATCATACCGGCGCTAAAACGCGATATTAGTCGTTCTTCCAAATCTTGAATCAGTGTCGGGTGTTTATCTGATGAAAAGATAATTTGTTTATTATTATCGTATAAATGATTAAAAAGATGAAATAATTCCTCTTGAATTTTCATTTTTCCCGAGAAAAACTGAATATCGTCCATGATTAATACGTCGTATTTACGGTATTTCTCCTTGAAAAAGTTTGGTCGGTTCGTTTGTAAGGCATTGACGTATTCTTGAGAGAATTTTTCCGAGGTGGTGTAAAAAACTTTTCTGGCACTTGAATTTTTTATGTAATTCCCTATCGCCTGGATCAAGTGTGTTTTGCCATGCCCCGTGCCTCCATATACGAACAGCGGATTATAGACAATCCCAGGTTTTTTTATGATTGCCTGGGCCGCGGCGTGGGCCAACTCGTTGAAAGGGCCGACAACAAACGACTCAAATGTGTATCGGGGGTTTAAGTTGTCGTCTTTATTGATATAAAAATCCTGCATCGGTAATTCTTTGTTGATAGTTTGGATTTTTTGAACTTCCTGTTTTTCCAATGTGACTTCTTTTGTGATGAGATATTGGAGCGATTGTACACCGCCGGCCAGTTGTCTGAGAGATTTGAGAATGGTGTTATGAAACTTGTTCGACAACCAATCCTGTACGAATGCATTCGGCACACCGACAAAAACAGCACCGTCTTCTTGTTTGGCAATGAAAGTATCCTTAAACCATGTGTTGAAGTTCGGTTTGGAAAGATTCAATTCCATCTCCACTAGAACGCTATCCCATAATTTTTTGTTGTCCATGAGGTTTTTTTAAAAGTTTTTGTCACTCCATTATATAGGTTACTCAAAATCATACTACTTGTTAAAAAGTGCGTAATATGTTAATAATATGTGTATAACTTCAATTTAAATTTTTATGTCAAAAACATACCAACCAAAGAAGCGCAAGCGAGCAAAAAACCACGGTTTTCTAGCTCGCAGTAAATCAAAGACCGGTCGAAACACCATTCTTCGCCGACGTCGCAAAGGCCGTGCCGCTCTCTCAACTGTCTAAACCAATGCTTCCCAAAAAAAGGAGGATATCTCGCACTGAAATCAATTATATTTTGGCGCAAGGTAGGAGATTTAATTCCCCTCATCTGCTCTTATATTTGGCTCAAAATAAGGACAATTTGAGT